>NZ_LZJG01000547.1:0-535 GCF_001667785.1 Mycobacterium sp. E3247
GACGCCGCCGCGGCGCTGAACATGTTCCCGAAATTGCTTGATGTGCCCATGAATACGTACTTGATCGTGTTGGCGAAAATCCTTCTGCCCGTTGCTACCCCGGTGGCCAGCACGCCCAGATCCTTTTCCAGCAGCACCACGTCGGCAGCGTCCTTCGCCACATCGGTTGCGCTGTCGACGGAGATCCCGACGTCGGCGGCGTGCAACGCCAGCGCGTCGTTGACCCCGTCGCCCAGGAAGCCGACGGCTCGCCCCTCGCGCCGCAGCGCGGTGATCAGCCGCGCCTTCTGCTCGGGGGAGATGCGCGCGAAGATGGTGTGGTGTTGCGCGGCGTACGCGAACGCGGCGTCGTCCAGGGGTTCGAGCTGCGCGCCGGTGATCGTGCCCTTCGAGGCCAAACCCAGTTCTTCACAGACCTTTTCGGCCACTCGCGGGTTGTCCCCGGTGGCGATCTTCAGCTCGATGCCCAGCTCGGCCAGCTCCAACAGCGATTGGCGTGCGGCGGATTTGGGCTCGTCGGCGAAGACCAGGAACC
>NZ_LZJG01000548.1:0-842 GCF_001667785.1 Mycobacterium sp. E3247
GCGTCCGGGCCGGCGATCTGACCCAGCTTCTCGATGACGTATTCCGGGCCCAGGCTGCCGTCGCTCTGCGGGCCGTAGCTCAGCGGATAGGTGGACTGGACGCCGTCCAGGTAGTCCCACCATTCGGTCATCTCGATGTTGCCGGGAATGTCGTAGTGCCGCAGCATCGCGATCAGCTCGATGATGACGGCTTTGACGTCGCCGACGATCGGGACGTCGGCGTGGCGGTTCTTGCCGATCTCGGCCGGATCGATGTCGGCGTGAATGACCTTGGCGTCCGGGGCGAAGGTGTCCAGTTTTCCGGTCACCCGGTCGTCGAAGCGGGTGCCCAGCGCGATCAGCAGGTCGCTGCGCTGCAGCGCCGCCACCGCGGCGACCGTGCCGTGCATGCCGGGCATGCCCATGTGCTGCCGATGGCTGTCGGGGAACGCGCCGCGCGCCATCAGGGTGGTGACCACGGGGATGCCGGTCAGGTCGGCCAGTTCGCGCAGCTGCTCGGTCGCCTCGCCGCGGATGACGCCGCCGCCGACGTACAGCACCGGTTTGCGGGCCTCCGCGATCAGCTTGGCGGCCTCGCGGATCTGCCGGTTGTGCGGCTTGGTGTTCGGCTTGTAGCCGGGCAGTTCCATGCGCGGCGGCCAGCTGAACGTGCACTGCCCCTGCAGCACGTCTTTGGGGATGTCGACGAGCACCGCACCGGGACGCCCCGAGGAGGCGATGTGGAAGGCCTCGGCGATCACCTGCGGGATCTCGTCACCCGAGCGAACCAGGAAGTTGTGCTTGGTGATCGGCATCGTGATGCCGGAGATGTCGGCTTCCTGGAAGGCGTCGGTGCCGATCAG
>NZ_LZJG01000549.1:0-17368 GCF_001667785.1 Mycobacterium sp. E3247
GGGCAAATGACCGACGAGTCAAAGGTTTTCGAGATCAGGATGTCGACGACCGCGCCTTTGAGGTCCGCCGTCTTGTGCACGTAGATCGGCGCATTGCCCGGACCGACGGACAGGCCCGGCTTCCCGGCCGAATTCGCCAGGGCGACGATCTTCGGTCCGCCCGTCACCCAGATGAAATCGACACCTGGATGCTTGAACAGATAGTGCGTCACCTCGTGCGCGGCGTCGGGAATGACCTGCAGCGCCCCGGGCGGCATGCCGGCGGCCTCGGCCGCCGGTCGGAGGATTTCCAGGGTGCGTTCGCAGCAGCGCACCGCATACGGTGACGGCCGGAAAAGAATGGCGTTGCGGGTCTTGGCGGCGACGATCGCCTTGAACAGCACGGTCGAGGTCGGGTTGGTCACCGGGGTGATGGCCAGTACGACCCCGATCGGTTCGGCCACGTAGGCGATGTTGTGTTCGACGTCCTCGTCGATGACTCCTACGGATTTCTTGTCGCGCAGGTAATCGTGCAGGAACTCGGTGGCCACGTAGTTCTTGACGACCTTGTCCTCGAAGACGCCGAAACCCGTCTCCTCGATCGCGACACCAGCCAGTTCCCCGGCTGCGCGAACCCCGGCGCGCACCATTGCCTCGACGATCGCATCGACCTTCTCCTGGTCAAGGTTGCGGAAGGCTGCGGCCGCCGTGGCCGCCCTGTCGACGATCGCATCGACTTCGTGTCTGCGCTGCTCGACAACTTCGATGGAGGGGGTGGGCTGAGTTCGCGTAGTGGTCATGATCGGGTTTTCGATGAGGAGGGGACACTAGGGACTCCAGAATGAGCAGAAGCCAGTCCAGCGCCTAGGGCTGAAAGGCCCACGACGAGCTGGCCCGAAGGGGCCACATCTGGCGCGTTCGGACCGTCCGCGGTGCCCAGGCCTCACCGATACTGGCGCTCATGCACATCACCGTCGACCTCGACCTGTGTGAGGGTCATGGGCAGTGCCTGCTGGCCGCTCCCGACGTTTTCGACATTCCCGACGGTGCCGAACAAGTGGTGGTCCTCGAGCCGGACCCGCCCGAAGCCGACCGGGAACGTGTGATCCGGGCGGCGGCGATGTGCCCCGCGCAAGCGATCCGAATCCTCAACTGAGGCGGTTGGTTTCGGCAACGTCATCGAGCAGCCGGTAACGTCCGGCCAGCGCGGCGGCCGCTATGCGGTTGCTCACCCGAAGCTTGTGCAGCAGCGTGGCCACCATACGTTTGGCGGTGCGCTCCGACACCAGCATCCGCTGGGCGATGTCGCCGGTTTCCGCGCCGGTCGCGAGCAGCGTCCATAGTTGAAGGTCCTGGGCCGACAGGCTGTCCAGCAGTTCGGACGGCGGCTTGCGGGTGTTGCTCAGCAGCGCGTCGAGCAGCGCGCCGTCCACAACCCGCAAGCCCTCCGCGATCGTCCACAAGGGTCCCGCCAGCGCCTCGGGCCTCGCGGTCTTGGGCAGAAAGCCGTCCGCGCCGGCCCGCAACGCCTCTTCGGCCAGCGCCAGGTCCTCGGTCCCCGACAGCGCCAGTATCCGGGTCGTCGGGCGGCGCGCCTTGATGTGCCGGATGGCGGCGACCCCGCCCAGCGGCGGCATCGACAGGTCGATGATCGCGACGTCGGCGTCGCAGCGGGCCACCAGGTCGGCGGCCTCTTCCACGTACGTCGTCTGGCCGCCAACGGTGAACAGTTCGCCCCACTCGCGGGTCAGCAACAGGGCGAGGCCCTGCGCGAAAAGCTCATGGTCGTCGACGATCACCACGACATACGGCGAGCGAGTCATTGCCGCGATGCTAACCCCAACTCTATGGTCAGCTGGGTGAGACCGCTCGATCAGCCCGGAACCACGATGGACTTCGACGGCGGGGACTACGGGCTGGCCCGCACCGTCGTCGCGGTACGGGTCGCCGTCGTCATCTCCATCGGTGTGTTGCTGGCGATCGGACCCCAATGGGTCCGTCAGCACACAGCGGCCACGGTCGCGGTGCTGGGCGGCGCGATGGTTTACGCCGCCATCGTGATGGCCCACCCGCAGCTGGAGGTGCGGCGCACCCGGTACGCGTGGCTGGTCACCGCCTTCGACTCGGCGTTCACGCTGGCGCTGATCGCCCTGAGCGGGGGCGTCTACAGCCCCGTGGTCGCGGTGCTCGCGCTGGCGGTGATCGCCTCGGCGGCGCGCCTCTCCTTCAGCGAAACCCTGCTGGTCGCGCTCCTGTTGGGCGCCGCCTATATCCCCGTGGCGCTGATCTCGTCGCCGCAACGCCCCGTTACGCCGGCTCCGGCACTACAGGCCGGCTGGTCGGCGGTGTACCTGCTGTTCGTCGCGATCATCACCGCGGGGCTCTCGGCGCTCGCCGAACGCGAACACCGTTCCCGTGTGCGCGCACTGGTCGAAGCCGAGGCCGAACACGCCGCCGCCGAGGAGGAACGCGACCTGCGGGCGCGCCTGCTGCGGTCCTACCAGTCGCAGCAGGATGGACTTCAGGTGCTGGTGCACGAATTCCGCACTCCCGTCACGTCTTTGGAGGCGCTGACCGAGGCTTTGACTTCCACGACTTCGGCGCAGCCGATGTCGCAGGCCGATCGGGAAACCAGTCTGCGGCTGGTGGCCCGCCACGTGCATCACCTGGCCGACATGCTCGATGCGTTGTCCGACGTCGCACTCAGTCGCCGCCCGACGTTCTCCGCGGGCAGGATTCGCCGCGTCGACGTGGCCGACCTCGTGGCCGCCGCCGCCGATGCGGTCGGGTTGGCGCCACCGCGGCTGCGGCTGAACGTCACCGGCGACGTCGGGGCCGTGGCCGTCAACGCCCAGGGGCTGCGCCGGCTGCTGACCAACCTCCTGGAGAACGCCTCACGGCACGGCCGTCGTGAACCCGTCGACGTCACCTGCTCGCGCGAAGGCGACGAGCTGGTCTGCACGGTGGCCGACCGGGGTCCGGGTATCCCGGCCGAAAACCTCGGTGAGCTGACCGCCAAATACGTCAGCGTCGGCGGCCAGCGCGGCACCGCGGGCCTCGGCCTGTGGATCGTGCAGCAGATCGCCGAGGCGATGGGCGGCCGGGTCGACTTCGCCGCGCGCGACGGCGGCGGCCTGATCGCTACCTTCCGCGCACCGATCGCCTGATCCAGCGGTTCCACGCGCTGGCCCGCGCAGGCCAGTGATTGGCACTCGCGTCTGTGCCGCGGCGCCGTCGCGCTGGCCAGCATGGGTGCGATGCGGCGGTGACGTGCACCACAGCACACCGCCAGAAAGGCCCCACGATGACCGCTCCAACGACCGCGCCCACCCACAAGGACATCGACCTGAGTGCCCGCGAGTTCTGGGCGAGACCGCCGGAGGAGCGCGACGCTGCCTTCGCCGTCCTGCGCGCGGAGAACCCGGTGCCGTGGAGCCGTCCCGCCGAGTCGGATCTGTTGCCCCCCGAACTCAACACCAGGGGGTTCTGGTCGCTGACCAAGCAAGAAGACATCCGGATGGCCAGCCGCCACCCGGAGATCTTCTCGTCGGCCGAGGGGATCACGATGGAGGACTTCGCCCCCGAGGCGGTGGAGATCGCGCAGTCCTTCATTGCGATGGATGCCCCGCGGCATACTCAGTTGCGCGGCATCACGACGGAGGCTTTCAAGCCCAAGAACGTGCGCCGGCTCGAAGGGTGGATCCGCGGCCACGCCCACGATCTGGTCACCGAAATGGCCCACCTGGGCCAGGGCGACTTCGTGCAACTCGTGTCGGTCAAGCTGCCCGGCCGGATCTTCGGCAGCTTCTTCGGGCTGCCCGAGGGCGACCTGCGGGACAAGGCCGTCACGGCCGCCCAGCGGCTCGTGGGTTGGACCGACCCGAACATCCGCGGCGAGCAGAGCGAACTCGAATTGTTCATGGGCGCCGTGATGGATCTGCACGAGGTGGCAACGGTGTTGATCCCCGAGCGGCGGGCCAATCCCGGTGACGACCTGATGACCTGGATGGTGCAGGCCGAGTTCGACGGCAAGAAGATGACCGACGACGAGCTGAAGGCGTTCTTCGTGCTGATGGGCGTCGCGTCCAACGACACCACGCGGCACGCCTCCGCCCACGCCATCGCCGCCCTCTCGAAGTTCCCCGAGCAGCGCGCACTGCTCGTCGAGGACGTCGAGGGCAGGGTCGGCACTGCCGTCGAGGAGGTGCTGCGGTGGGGATCGCCGTTGCTGCACATGCGCCGCACCGCCACCCAGGACGTCACCGTCCGCGGCTCCGAGATCAAGGCCGGCGACAAGGTGGTGCTGTGGTACTACTCCGGCAATCGTGACGAGGACGTCTTCGACAATCCGCATTCGTTCGACATCCTGCGAAACCCGAACCCGCACATCGCCTTCGGTGGCGGGGGTCCGCACTTCTGCCTGGGTGCGGCGCTCGCGCGCACCATGCTCAAGGCCTTGCTGACCGAGGTCTACACGCGCATTCCGGACATCTCGGCACCCGAGCCGCACTACGCGCTGGCCAACTTCATCAACGGCGTCAACAGCCTGCCGGCCACCTGGACGCCGGAACGATGAAGACGAAGGCGGCGGTGCTGTGGGGGCTGCACCAGAAGTGGGAGGTCGAAGAGGTCGACCTGGACGGGCCCAGGGAGAACGAGGTCCTGGTCAAGATGGCGGCCGCCGGCCTGTGCCACTCCGACGACCACCTGATCACCGGCGACATGCCGATGCAGCTACCGGTGGTCGGCGGCCACGAGGGCGCGGGGGTGGTCGTCGACGTCGGCCCCGGCGTCACAGAAGTGGCCCCGGGCGATTCGGTGGCGTTGAGCTTCATCCCGGCCTGCGGTCGCTGCGAACCGTGTTCACGCGGCATGAGCAACCTGTGCGTGCTCGGCGCCGCCATCATCGCCGGACCGCAGCTCGACGGCACCTTCAGGTTCCACGCGAAAGGCCAAGGGCTGGGCCAGATGTGCGTGCTGGGAACGTTCTCCGAATACACGGTGGTGCCGCTGGCCTCGGTGATCAAGGTCGACCCGTCCACCGCGCTGGACACCGCCGCGCTGGTCGGCTGCGGGGTCACGACCGGCTACGGCAGCATAGTCCGCACCGGCGAGGCGCGTGACGGCGACGCCGTGGTGGTCATGGGGGTCGGCGGGATCGGGATGAACGCGGTCCAGGGCGCTCGGATCGCCGGAGCACGCATCATCGTCGCCCTCGATCCCGTGGAGTACAAGCGGTGCCGTTCGCTCGAGTTCGGCGCCACCCACACGGCGGCGACGGTGGCGGAGGCGCAAGCCCTGATCACCGACCTGACGCGCGGTCAGATGGCTGACGTCTGCGTGGTCAGCACCGATTCGGCCGAGGGGGTCTATGTCGCGCAGGCGCTGAGCCTGGTCGGCAAGCGCGGCAGGGTGGTGATGACCGCGATCCCGCATCCCGCCGACACCTGCGTCGACATGTCGCTGTTCGACTTGACCCTGTACGAAAAGCAGGTCCGCGGATCGCTTTTCGGATCGTCCAATCCGCGCCACGACATACCGCGGATGCTGGAGCTGTACCGCGCCGGTCGGTTGAAGCTCGACGAGCTCGTCACGCGTGAGTACACCCTGGAGGAGATCAACACGGGCTACGCCGACATGCACGCCGGCGTGAACCTGCGCGGGCTGATCCGGTTCTGAACCGGGCCACCGATGATCAGCCTGATCACCCTCGTCGTCATTTTCGCTGCCCCGCTCGGCATTCCGGCCGGGGTCAGCGCCGCGCACCACGCCGCCGATCGATGGCGGAGTTTCGCGCGATGGCGCCGACGGATCCGATGACACGAGCGAGGACGACATGACTGGCATTCCGCACTATGCGGTGTACATCGACGGGCGTTGGCGTGACACCGCGAGCAGGGTAGAGGTGCGCGATCCCGCGACGGATGAAGTGGTCGCGACCGTTGCCCGGGGCGACGACACCGTGGCCGACGAGGCCGTCGCCGCGGCGAAGGCGGCACATGCCTCCGGCGTCTGGCGGCTGACGCCGCCCGCCGAACGCGCCCGCATCCTCGATGCGATCGCCGACAACCTCGCCGCGCGGCTCGACGAACTGACCGTCCTGCAGGTACGCGAAAACGGTGCGACCGCGCGGTCCGCGGGTGCGTTCCTGCTGGGCTACTCGATCGCCCACCTGAAATACTTCGCCTCGTTGGCGCGCTCGTACGCGTTCGAGGAAACCGGCCCCCTGATCGAGGCGCCGACGCTGGCCGCCGGGGTGCTGCGTCGCGAACCGGTGGGCGTCTGCGCCGGCATCGTGCCGTGGAACTTCCCGTTGCTGCTGGCGGTGTGGAAGCTGGGTCCGGCGCTGGCGGCGGGCAACACGATAGTGCTCAAGCCCGACGACCAGACGCCGCTGACGCTGCTCGAATTGGCCAGGGCGGCAGACGAAGTCGGGTTGCCGGCTGGGGTGCTGAACGTCGTCACCGGGTCCGGCCCGGTGGTGGGCGCCCGGCTCGCCGAACACCCCGATGTTCGCAAGGTGGCCTTCACCGGCTCCACCGAAGTCGGCAGGACCGTGATGCGCGCCGCCGCCGACAACGTCAAGCGGGTCACCCTCGAGTTGGGCGGCAAGGGCGCGAACATCGTCTGCGCCGACGCCGATCTGGACCTGGCGGTGGACGGCACGCTGTTCGGATTCCTGCTGATGTGTGGTCAGGCCTGCGAGTCCGGGACCAGGTTGTTGCTGCACGAGTCGATTCACGACGAGTTCGTGCGACGGCTGGTAGCCCGCGCGTCGACCCTGGTCGTGGGCAACCCGATGGACCCGGCGACCGACGTCGGCCCGCTGATATCGGCCAGACAGAAGGCGCGGGTGGAGAAATACATCGCGCTCGGCCAGGAGGAGGGATGCAAGATCGCCTACCAGGGCACGGTTCCCGCCGAACCGCGCTTCGCCGATGGCCATTGGGTCGCGCCGACGATCCTGACCGGGGCCACCAACGACATGCGGGTGGCGCGGGAGGAGATCTTCGGGCCGGTGCTCGTGGTGATCAAGTGCGCGGACGACGCCGACGCGGTCGCGATCGCCAACGACAGCGAGTACGGACTGTCCGCGGGGGTGTGGAGCACGGACAACGAACGCGCGTTGGCGATTGCGCGCGAATTGGAGTCCGGCACGGTGTGGATCAACGACTGGCACATGGTCAACGCGATGTTCCCCTTCGGCGGTGTGAAGCAGAGCGGTCTGGGGCGGGAACTGGGACCCGGCGCCCTCGACGAGTACACCGAGCAGAAGTTCGTGCACGTCGACATGACCAACGACCGTGCCAAACGGGTCTACGCCGTCGTCGTGTCCGCCCCCGCGGAGGCCTGATCGATGTACCCGGCCGTTTACGCGTTCGGTCGAGTTCGTCGACGACCTGCCCCGGACCCCGACCGGCAAGCTCGCCAAACACAAGCTGCGGCAGGCGGTTACGGCCCGAAGTTAGTGCCGCTCGTCAGCTCTTCCCACTTCGCGATCTCGGTGGCGCGCGCGTCCGCAACGTGGCGGTAGATGGCCAGGGCGTCCGGGCCGAGCAGTAGGAACCCCGGGGGCTCGGGCGACTCGACCGCCGCAATGATGGCGGTGGCCGCCTTGGCCGGGTCGCCGGCCTGGTTGCCGTGCATGGTGTCGTTTTCCTTGCGCCGTTTCCCGGCGGTGGCCGCGTAGTCGTCGATGACCGTGGCCGACTGGACGAGCGAGCGCCCGGCGAAATCGGTGCGGAACGCACCGGGCTCGACGATGGTTACCGAGATGCCCAGCGGGGCAAGCTCACCGCGCAGCGCGCCGCTCATGCCCTCGATGGCGGCCTTGGCCGCGGCGTAGTAGCCGGATCCCACCGGTGTCACCGTTGCGCCGATCGAGGAGATGTTCACGATCGCGCCGCTGCGGCGTGCCCGCATGCCGGGCAGGACCGCCCTGATCATGGCGACGGTGCCGAAGAAGTGCGTCTCGAACAGGGCGCGCACGTCGGCGTCGTCGCCCTCCTCGACCGCGGCGCGGTAACCGTAACCCGCATTGTTCACCAGTACGTCGACGTGGCCGAACCGGTTGTGGGCCTGCCGCACGGCCGTGGCGACCTGTGCGGGGTCGGTGACGTCGAGGGTGGCCGCGAGCACCCGCTCGGGCGCGACCGACACCAGGTCGGTGACCTTCTCGACGTCACGTGCGGTGACGACGACGTTGTGACCGGCCCCGGCGACGGCTTCGGCGAGCGCGCGCCCGAGCCCGGTCGAGCATCCGGTGATCAGCCAAGTGGACATGCGGGCTCCTTCTCGCCGAGACGCAGTGCAGGGCTACGCCGCGGCAATTCTTCTCTTCGATCGCCGAACATAGGCCTTCCTCATCAACTATCGTTGGTCTCAAGCAATTGATCGGCACCGGTGAAGGAAACAGGCAGTGCGGACGCTAGAAGGCGTTCTGGCCAGACACCCGTTCTTCTGCGGGATGGACCCGCGCTATTTGCAGTTGGCGGTCGGTTGTGCGGCAAACCTGCGCTTCACCGCGGGTGAGTTGATCTTCCGCGAGGGCCACCCCGCTGACAGCTTCTACCTCATCCGCGAAGGCAGGATCGCGCTCGAAACCCCCGTTCTGGGGCGTGGCAGCTTGACGGTGCAGACGCTCGGAGGCGGAGACATTCTTGGATGGTCGTGGTTGGTGCCACCGTACAACTGGCGGTTCGACGGGCGCGCCGTTGAGACGACGCGCGCCATCGGTTTCGACGGCAAGTGCCTGCGCGACAAATGCGAAGAGGACCACGAACTCGGGTACGAGCTGCAGAAACGTGTGATCGCGGTTCTCGGAGAGTATCTCGATGCGACGAGGTTCCGCCTCCTGGACATCTATGCCGATGTCATTGAATAAGAGCGGACCCGCCCGGGCGGCGGTCGTCAGCCTTCGAACGCCGGGCCGTCGAAGCGGTCGCGGGTGACGAATTCGGCGACCGGCCTGCGCCGAAGCTTGGTCGGCTGGCGCACCGGTTTTCCAAGGGGCACAACCGCGGCGACCGCGTGCAGGTCCGGGATGCCCAGCAGGCGCCGGACCCGGTCCTCGGCCGCGATGGCCATGGTCGTGATGGTGCCGCCGTAACCCTCGCCGCGGGCCGCCAGCAGGATGTTCCAGATCAGCGGGTACACCGATGCGCCGCCGGCCAGGCCGATGCGGTCCAGATCCTGATCGATCGAGGCCACGACGCTCAGGTCGACGGAAACCACGAGGACCACGGGCGCTTTCGCGATGGGCGCGACGAAGGTGTCGGGGATCTCCGTTCGGTCGATGACGTCCTGCGGCACGCCGCTGGGATAAATTGGGTTCCAAGGGTTCTCGCCCGCCTGCAGCTGAGCGAAGTAGCGGCGCGCCGCGGCCGTACCCAGCTCGGCGAGCGCGCGCCGGGTGTCGGGGTCGCGCACCACCGTGATGTGGGCGCCCTGCCGGTTGCCGCCGCTCGGCGCGAACCGGGCGTTGTCGAAGATGCGCCCCAGCACCTCGTCGGGCACCGGGTCGTCGGTGAATTCGCGCGCCGCGAACGTCGTTCGCATCACGTCATAGAGCTCCATGGGCCGCGTCACGCGCTCGCGGAGGCGCGGCGCTCCAGGCGGAAGGTGCGCTCGAATCCGGCCGGCTGCGTCGTCAGGGTCACTTCCACCGCCCCGCTGGGGGCGATGACGTAGCGCTCCTCGACGTCGGGGCCGTCCCGCCACCGGCCGACCGGCTGGCGCCCGAGGTCGTCGCGATCGCGCAGGGCCGGGTCGAAGGGGAAGAGGACCGGGTCATAGGGCGTGACGTCGCCGTCGGGCCGGCCGTTGACCAGGCGGCTGCACTCCACGAAGCGGAAGTGGCCGATGTTGTGCGCCGCGCGGTAGGTCCGCCTGACCACCAGCGGGGTGTGCCCGTCGGCGGGCAGGGAGACGTCCTTGCAGACGATCGGGTCGAAGACGACGTCGGCACCCGCCTCGGCCTCGCGGAAGACCCCGAAGTTGCGCGAGAAGCGTTCGGAGAGCGCAAAATCGGATTCCTTGTCGAGGAAGACGGCCAGCCCGATGGCGGTGGCCGCAAACGGGTGCGGCGAGCGCTTCACCCGCTTGTCACCGAAGGTGGTGCGCAGCATCCGGGAAACGAGCGGGAAGCTGCCGGCGCCGCCCACGACGTAGATGCCGGCCACCTCCGACCACGTCACGTCGCGGTCGCCGGCGGCCGGGTTGCGCAGCACGCGGTCGAGCAATTGCATCGTCTTGTCGACGAGCGGCGCGCAGACCGCGTAGACGTCGTCGATCGGACAGGAGAACGGGGGCCGGTCGGTCCCGTCGTCGACCCCGGTGAGGTCCACCAGGAAGCGGCGCGTCTGCGGCCCGACGGCCTCCTTACGCGCGGCGCACTCCTCCCGCAGCAGATCGCGGGCGGCGGCGTCCACGCCGGACAGCTGCGAGCGGGCCAGCACGAGTTCGACGATCGCCTCGTCGAAGTCGTCGCCGCCGAGGCGCTGAATGCCTTCACTGACGACGACCTCGTTCGCGTGCCCGGTCATCTTGAGCAGCGAGGCGTCGAAGGTGCCCCCGCCCAGGTCGTAGATGAGGACGTACTCCCGCTTGGCGGTGATGGTGGAGCGGTACCGGTGCGCGTACTCGAGGCTCGCCGCGGACGGCTCGTTGAGCAGCGCGACGACGTGGAAGCCCGCCGCGACGAACGCGTCCAGCGTCAGCAGCCGCTGCGCGCTCGAGGCGTTGGCCGGCACGCTGATCGCGGCCTCGATGGCTTCCCCTTGGGCGAGGCTGGCGTTGGAGTGACGCAACAGGTCGCTCTTCAGCTGCGCCAGGAAGCCGGTGAGCAGGTCGGCCAGTCGATGGCTGCGGCCGGCCAGGCTCACCTCGGTCTGGGGCCCGGCCTCGTTGAGCAGACGTTTGAACGACCGCAACACCGACCAGCCGGGGTCGTGCCGGACGGCGGCGGCCTCCGCGCCGAACCGGAGCTCCCCGTCGGCGTTGGCCGCCACCACGGACGGCCACGCGTCCACCCCATCAAAGGAGACGACGGGGTAGTTGCCCCGGTCGACGGCCGCGACGACGGTGTGTGTGGTGCCAAAGTCGATGCCGACCCTCATCGCGCAATTTTAGGACCGCGCTGAGGAATTCGACACGACCTTTTTGTCCGGCGCGTCCCACTGTTTCTGCAGCGCCCGCTCGGCGGCCGTGGGGATGAGCCCCGACGGCGCGAAGAACTTCGACGGTATCGGCTCATCCTCCGTCAGCGGCCGGCCTCGGCCGCGAATCGCCTGATAAGACACCATGATCCCGACGATCAGCACGACGACCACGACCAGTGCGAACAGAACCGACAGGGTGCCCTGGACGAAGGTGTTCCTGATGACGTCGTCGAGCTGATGAACGTTCTTGGCCGAACCGAACGACGTCTTGCCGGCGTTGCGGGCCGCCAGATACTGGAAGTGCTGCGTCCAGTAACCGACATTGGGATCTGAGGAGAAGATCTTCTGCCACGACGCGGTGAGCGTGACGGCCAAATCCCATAGCAGCGGAATACCGGGAATCCAAGCCCACTTCAGCAGGCCCTTCTTGATGACCACCACCGTGATCACGGTCAGCGCGACGGCGGCGAGCAGCTGGTTGGCGATGCCGAACAGCGGGAACAGGGTGTTGATTCCGCCCAGCGGGTCCGTCACGCCCATCAGCAGGATGCTGCCCCAGGCAGCGGCCACCGCCAGGCTGCAGAGCCAGACGCCCGGGCGCCAGCTCGGGTTGCGCAGCTTGGTCAGCGGACCACCCAGGTTGCCCAGCGTGTCGGACAGCATGAAACGCGCGACGCGGGTGCCCGCGTCGACGGCGGTCAGGATGAACAGCGCCTCGAACATGATCGCGAAGTGATACCAGAACGCCTTGAGGCCTGCCCCGCCGAAGACCCGTTGCAGCACCTCCGCCATGCCGAATGCCAGCGTGGGCGCCCCGCCGGTGCGCGACACGATCGACTTTTCGCCGACCCCGGCGGCGGCCTGACCGAGTTGACTTGCGCTGGTGGGGATCCCCTTCAGGCCGAGCCGATTGACGTAGTCCGCTGCGGTGGTCGCGGTGCCGCCGGTTTGGGCGGGCGGGGCGTTGAGGGCGAAGTAGAGGTGCTGGTCGAGGATCGACGCGCTGATCAGCGCCATGACGGCGACGAAGGATTCGGTGAGCATGCCGCCGTAGCCGATGAGCCGCATCTGGCTCTCCTTCTCCAGCAGCTTGGGTGTCGTCCCCGAGGAGATCAGCGCGTGGAATCCGGACAGCGCTCCGCACGCGATGGTGATGAACAGGAACGGGAACAGCGAGCCGGGGAAGACCGGCCCGTCGCCGCGGGCGGCGAACCGCGAGACCGCGGGCGCCTGCATGAGTGGCAGCGAGGCACAGATGCCGACCGCGAGCAGGGCGATGGCCCCGACCTTCATGAACGTGGAGAGGTAGTCGCGCGGTGCCAGCAGCAACCACACCGGCAGCACCGATGCCACGAAACCGTAGCCGACGATGAGCCAGGCCACCGTGGTCGGGGAGATGTTCAACCACGTTGCACCCCAAGATGTTTGGCCGACCCAGTTGCCGGAGGCGACGGCCAGCATCAGCAGCACGAAGCCGATGATCGACACCTCGGCCACCCGTCCCGGCCGCAAGAAACGCAGATAGCAGCCCATGAATAGGGCGATCGGGATGGTCATGGCGATGGAGAACACGCCCCATGGGCTCTGGGCCAGGCCCCGCACCACCACCAGCGCCAGCACCGCGATGATGATCACCATGATGACGAACGCACCGACGAGCGCGGCGGCGCCGCCGGTGGCGCCGAGTTCGTCGCGGGCCATCTGGCCCAGGGAGCGCCCCCGCCGCCGGGTGGAGATCCACAAGACCAGGTAATCCTGCACCGCGCCGGCGAACACCGCCCCGAGGATGATCCAGATGCTGCAGGGCAGGTAACCCATCTGGGTCGCCAGCACCGGACCGACAAGTGGGCCGGCCCCGGCGATGGCGGCGAAATGGTGGCCGAACAGCACCCGCCGGTCGGTGGGCACGTAGTCGCTGCCGTCCTCGAACACTTCGGCCGGGGTGGCGTGGTCGTCGCGGGGGCGGACGATCTTCATCTCGATCAGCCGGGCGTAGAACCGGAAGCCCAGCACGTAGGTGCAGATCGCCGCGACGACGAACCAGACGGCGTTCACCGTCTCGCCGCGCGCGAACGCGATGATGGCCCACGCGACGGCGCCGATCACGGCGATGGCGGCGAAGAAGATCTTGTGCCGGCCGGTGATGGGGGAGCGGTCGACGATCGCGACGGGCGGTAGCCCGTCGTCGGTGTGGATGTAGCTGACGTCTTTGTCGTGCTCTTTGACTGCCACGGCCGAAAACCCTACGCGCGCGAAACGAACTCCGCCCGTCTTAATACAGCGCCCGCACGCTGTCGATGGTGTCGGCCTCGGCCGGGCCCTTGTCGTCGCGGTAGCGCAGCACCCGGGCGAACCGCAGCGCCACCCCGCCGGGGTAGCGCGAGGACTTCTGGACACCGTCCAGCGCCACCTCGACCACCTGCTCGGGCCGCAGCCGCACCACGTAACCGTCGGTACCGGCGACCGCGAGTTCGGAGAACCGCGCCGTCTGCCAGTCCAGCATGGCGTCGGTCATGCCCTTGAAAGTCTTTCCCACCATGACGAATTCGCCCGTGGCGGGTTCGCGCGCGCCGAGGTGGATGTTGGAGAGCCTGCCGGTGCGTCGCCCGGATCCCCACTCGACCGCGAGCACCACCAGGTCCAGCGTGTGCACCGGCTTCACCTTCAGCCACCCCGCTCCGCGGCGGCCCGCCTGGTACGGCGCGTCCGGCGCCTTGGCCAGCACGCCTTCGTGGCCGGCGGCCAGCGTCGCGTCCAGGAACCCGGCAGCCTCGGCGGCGTCCGAGGTGTGCAGCCGATCGACCCGCTGCGCGGCCGGCACCAGCGCGTCCAGGGCGGCCAGCCGCTCGGCGGTCGGCGCGTCGAGCAGGTCGGCGCCGTCGCGGTGCAGGATGTCGAAGAAGAACACCGAAAGTGGTTGCGCCGCACGCGCTGCCGCGACGTCGACCGATCGGCCGAACCGGGACGCGGTGACCTGGAAGCGGTGCGGTGAGTTGTCGGGCCGCAGCGCGATCGCCTCACCGTCGGCGATGAGGTCGCGCACCGGCAGCGCCAGGGCCGCCTCCACCACCTCCGGCAGCCGCGCGGTGACGTCGTCGAGGCTTCGGGTGTAGACGGTGACCTGGTCACCGGACCGGTGGATCTGCACCCGCGCCCCGTCCAGTTTCGCCTCGAAAATCGTTGTGCCGCCGTGGCGTTCCAGCGCATCGGCCACCCCGGTCGCGGTCTGTGCCAGCATCGGACCCACCGGCCGGCCGACCCGCAGCGCGAACGCGTCCAGCGCCCTGGCTCCGCCGCACAGGGCGGCGGCCGCCACGGACGGCAAGTCCCCGCCCAGCATCGCGGCGCGCTGCACCGCGGCGACGGGGAGTTCGGCGGCCCTGGCCACCGCGTCGGCCATGATCCCGCTCAGCGCCCCCTGGCGCAGCTCGCCGCCGAGCAACCGAACCAGGAAGGCCTGCTCGGCATCGGTCGCGGCGGCGAACAGGCCGGCGATCAGCTCGCCGCGCCGCGCCTGCGACCCCTTGCCCAACACCGCTCCGATCTCCGAGAAGCGGGCGTCCACGCCGGCGACGGTCAGCGTCGGGTGCGATGCCGGCGGCGGCCGCGACCGCAGCGATGCCCACCCGACCCCGATCTGGCGCTGGGGCAGCTCACCGGAGAGCCAGGACACCACGATCGCGACGCCGTCGGGGTCGGCCGCCGCACGCCGCAACAGGTCGGCGATGTGGGCCACCTTGCTCAGCCGCGACGACGTCCCGCCCACGTCAAGCGAGGTGGTCGCCACGTCGAGAAGCAGCACGGAATCAGCTTGGCACGGCTCGCCGACAAGGCGGGGTCAACCCTGAAGGACGGACACGCTAACGTGCCTACGTAACGTTACAGATTGCAAGGAATCTGATAACCCGAAAGGAAGGGTCCGGATGGAGATCAACGGGAAGAAGGTCGTCGTCATCGGCGGCGCCTCGGGGATGGGTCGCGCCTCGGCGGAGCTGCTGGCCGAGCGTGGGGCGGACGTCGTGGTGCTCGACCGCGAGGGTTCCGACGGCAAGACCGTCGCGGAAGGCATCGGCGGCGCGTTCTATCCGGTCGACGTCACGGACTTCAAGGGTACCGAGGAGACGCTGCAGACCGCGGTGGACAAGCTGGGCGGCCTGCATGTCACGGTCACCACTGCGGGTGGCGGCATCGCCAAGCGGACGCTGACCAAGTCCGGTCCCCATGACCTCGAGTCCTTCCAATCCGTGATCGACCTGAACCTGATCGCCACCTTCAACATCAGCCGGCTGGCCGCCGCGCACATGGCCAAGAACGAGCCCGAGGACGAAGAGCGCGGCGTCATCATCAACACCGCGTCGATCGCGGCCTTCGAGGGCCAGATCGGGCAGGTGGCCTACACCGCCGCCAAGGCCGGGATCGCCGGCATGTGCCTGACCATGGCCCGCGACCTGGGCTCGATGGGCATCCGGGTGCTGGCCATCGCCCCCAGCCTGTTCCTGACGGGAATCACCTCGATGGTCCCCGACGAAATGGCGGCGGCGCTCACCAAGGACGCGGCCTTCCCCAAGCGGATGGGCCGGCCGATCGAGTACGCCAAGCTCGCGGCGGCCATCGTGGACAACCCGATGCTCAACGGCCAGTGCATCCGGCTGGACGCCGGGCAGCGGTTCGCGCCCAAGTAGCAGCCACCCCCGCGAGTGGCCCTCCCCCGGATTAAGTACACTCTTTAGGCAGCCGCCCCGCTTCCCCTCGAAGCGGGGCAGGCACCCAGCCGGTAGCGAGGAGGGCCCCTCATGGGTATCGCACTGACCGACGACCATCGCGAACTCGCCGAAGTCGCCCGCGGGTTTTTGACCTCGCAGAAGGCCCGCTGGGCGGCGCGGTCCCTGCTGGACGCCGCCGAGGAATCGCGGCCGCCGTTCTGGCAGAACCTCGTCGAGCTGGGCTGGCTCGGCCTGCATGTCGACGAAGAGCACGGCGGTTCGGGGTTCGGGCTGCCCGAACTCGTGGTGGTCGTCGAGGAACTCGGCCGCGCGGTCGCGCCGGGTCCGTTCGTGCCGACCGTCATCACGTCGGCGGTGATCGCCAAAGACGGTTCGGCCGAACAGAAGTCGCGCCTGCTACCCGGGTTGGTCGACGGGACCGTCACCGCGGGCATCGGCCTGGACGGCCAGGTGCGGCTCACGAACGGGATCGCCGACGGTGACGCCGGAATCGTGCTGGGCGCCGGCCTGGCCGAACTGCTGCTGATCGCGGCGGGCGACGACGTGCTGCTGCTGGAGCGCGGTCGCGCCGGCGTCTCGATCGAGGTGCCGAACAACTTCGACCCGACCCGGCGCTCCGGCCGGGTCCGCCTGGAAAACGTGGACGTCAGCGCCGACGACGTCCTGGTGGGCGCGCGGGCATCCGCGCTGGCCCGCGCCCGGACGTTGCTCGCCGCCGAGGCGGTGGGTGGCGCCGCGGACTGCGTGGAGGCCGCCGTGGACTATGCCAAGGTGCGGCAGCAATTCGGGCGCACCATCGCCACTTTCCAGGCGGTCAAGCATCATTGCGCGAACATGCTGGTGGCCGCCGAGTCCGGGGTCGCGGCCGTGTGGGACGCCTCGCGCGCGGCGTCGGAGGACGAAGCCCAGTTCCAGCTGGCCGCGGCGGTGGCGGCGACGCTGGCGTTTCCCGCCTACGCGCGCAACGCCGAGTTGAACATTCAGGTTCACGGCGGCATCGGTTTCACCTGGGAGCACGACGCGCACCTGCACCTGCGCCGCGCCCTGGTGATACAGGCACTGTTCGGCGGCGACGCGCCGGCCCGGGATGTCTTCGAGCGCACCGCCGCCGGCGCCCGGCGGGAGAACAGCCTGGATCTGCCGCCCGAGGCCGAACAACTGCGCACCAGGATCCACGCCGACGCGGCTGAGATCGCCGCCCTCGACAAAGAGGCGCAACGCGACAAGCTCATCGAGACCGGTTATGTGATGCCGCACTGGCCCAAGCCCTGGGGCCGCGCCGCCGACGCGGTGGAGCAGCTGGTGATCGAGGAGGAGTTCCGCGCGGCCGGCATCAAACGGCCCGACTACTCGATCACCGGGTGGGTGATCCTGACCCTGATTCAGCACGGAACCGATTGGCAGATCGAAAGATTCGTGGAGAAGGCGCTGCGCCAAGAAGAGATCTGGTGCCAGCTGTTCTCCGAACCCGAGGCCGGCTCCGACGCGGCGTCGATCAAGACCCGC
>NZ_LZJG01000550.1:0-55863 GCF_001667785.1 Mycobacterium sp. E3247
CGTGATCCCTACGTAGGAATCGCTTGCGACGAATCGGACGTCAAGCAGGTCGATCAAGGAGGCGACAGTCGCGACCACTTAACCGCCCTCTCGCAGCTCGGATTTCCGAGTGGCGTGCGCGACGCCCGTTGCGCGTGTACAAGTCACAACACGCCTCCGAGATGTCCGCCCGCTTGCCCTGCAACCTTTTCACGGACCCCGAATCTACTGCAGAAAATTACGGTATACCGGCGCGGACGAGATAATCCAGCCCTTCCGAACTCGCGTCACCCGGAACTGATCGCCTGCAGCGGCCGATAGCGCAGTTCGCGATGGCAGCAACATGTTTGAGCGTCAAAGGTGGTACCCAGCCTGTCGCCGCCAAGCGTACGCGGGCCTCCATGCGCATCCAGAGATCGAGTGAATACTTTCACGAGGTTGGCGCGTTGCCCATAAGATATATATATATATATATATGGCTAGATGCTGGGCATGACGGGGTGACCGCGGTATCAGTAGATTCCAACTCAGGCTAGTACAGCGCGACAACGAACTCTCAGAGGCGAGCGGCCACCTTAAGCGATGACGCCTTCCATCTTGAGCTCGCCGAACGTGACATCGTCAACCCCGATCTCGCGCAGGATGGCGTCGGTGTGTTCGGCGAATTGCGGCGCCCGCTTCGACGGAACAGTCGCAACGTCGAACTGAACCGGATTCGCCACCAGCTTGCGCCGAACACCCTGCGCGTCAACGACTTCGATGATCCCACCGTTGGCGACCAGGTCCTCGTCGTTGGCGAGGTCCCAGCTGTCCTGCCACACCGTCCACGCGCCACTACATCCGTTGAGCCGTCGCTCGCATTCGTCGAGGGGATACCGGCCGATCAACTCCGCGACGATCCGACATGCGGAGTGGATATTCTCGGCGATACCGTCGATTGTCGCAAAGCGCTTGTCCGCGGCGGCTTCCGGGCTGCCCATGCACATGCAGAACTCCGACCAATAGGACAACGGGTCGAGCATTGTCAACTGAATGAACCGGCCGTCGCGCGTGCGGTAGCTCGCGACCAGCGGATTGCCTGCCATGGGCGTGTCGAGTTCCACCTTTGGCAGGTGCCCGCCGCTCATCAGCGCCATGTTGACATCGAACTGCGTCGCCCATGCCCCGACGCCCAGCAGTGACACATCGATCACCGACGGTTGTCCGGACATGCGACGCCGGTAGAGCGCGGCGGCCACGCCGCCCGCGATAGCCAGCCCGCCGATGTTGTCGCCATACGCACCGCACGGCATATAGGTCGGCCGATCGGCGAGGCACGGCGTCGCCCCGTCTGCACTTCCTCCCCTCGCCCAAAATGCGGTGGAGTCATAACCCGGCCGGTCCCTGCCAGGACCACGACCGCCGAATCCACTACCCACCACGTAGATGATGTCGGGATTGATGCTCCGAACATCATCGACATCGATACGCAACTTGGACCGGACAACAGGCAGGTGGTTGGTGAGGACGACGTCGCTGCGCCGGAGCAGCGCCTCCAAGATTGGCCGCGCCAACGGGGATGTCAGACCCAGCCCGATACTCCGCTTACCTCGATTGGGTGCCTCGATGTGGGGTGAGAACTGGCTCGATTGCTCTGACGACTCGCCGTGCGACGCCATGAAAAGCTGACGCTGGGCATCGCCCGTCAGCGGATTCTCCACCTTGATGACGTCAGCACCCCAGTCGGCGAGTATGGCACCTGCCGACGGCACGAAGGTGAACTGCGCTATTTCCAGGACTCGTACGCCCGTCAGGGGTTTATCCATATCGACACCCTCTTGATCTCGATCAACTGGTCGCAGATGTGTAGCGACGTCATGTCGTCTGCTGCGAAGTCAAAGCCCGAGGTCACGCCCGATCAGGTCCTTCATGATCTCGGTCGTCCCCCCGAGGATGGTCTGGATGCGTACGTCCGCGTAGTCGTTGGTCACCCGGTACTCCCTCATGTAGCCGTAGCCGCCGTGAAGCTGCACGCAGCCGTCGACGACCTTCTTCGCAACTTCCGTGCACCACCACTTGGCCTTTGCCGCCTCGACCGCCGATAGGTCGCCCTCGACGACGGCGGCCAAGCATCGGTCGATGTACTGCTCGGAGACTTCGAGTTCGGTATCCATCTCGGCCAGCAAGAATCTGTTGTGCTGGAAGCTGCCGATGGACTGACCGAACGCTTTGCGATCCTTCGCATATTGCAGCGTCTGACGCCAGGTCTCGCGGGCGCCGGCAATCGCGGAGATAGCAATCGACAGTCGCTCAGAGGGAAGGTTGTGCATCAGATGGTAGAACCCGCGGCCTTCTTCGCCCAAGACATTCGCCACGGGCACCCGAACGTTCTCAAAATGCAACTCGGCAGTGTCGTGTGTGTGCAGACCGAGCTTGTCGAGCTTGCGACCGCGGATGAAGCCCGGCATGTCACGCTCCACCACAAGGAGCGAGAACCCCCGGTGGCCGGCAGAGGGATCGGTTCGCGTCACGACGACGACGAGATCTGCGTTGATTCCCGAGGAGATGAAGGTCTTCGACCCGTTCAGGACCCATTCGTCGCCCTCCCGCACCGCGGTGGTGCGGATCCCGGCAAGGTCGCTACCCGCACCCGGCTCGGTCATCGCAATCGCGACGATGGTTTGTCCGCTAACGATTCCCGGCAGCCAACGGCGCTTCTGCTCATCAGTCGCCAAAGACTTGAAATACGGGCCGACAACGTCGTTTTGAAGCGTGAGAGCGGGGACGCGGGTTCCGAACTTCGACAGCTCCTCGTTGATCACCGCGTTGAAGCGGAAGTCGTCGCTGCCGCCACCGCCATACTCCTCAGGCATATTGAAGCCGATCAGACCGTATTTGCCGGCGGCGATGAACGCTGATCGGTCAACGATGCGCCGCATCTCCCATTCGTCGGCGTAAGGCGCGACCTCACGTTCGATGAAGTTCTTAGTCGTCGCACGGAGTTGCTCGTGCTCGGCACTGAAAATGAGACGTCTCATCCGATATCCTCTGCGCTTCGTCAGCGGTCCGTCATGCGGCTGTCGCGTATTTCGTCGGCATGCCCGCCGGCCAGATTTTTGGTTTCTAAACAGATTAGACTAGCGAGTCGAATTTGCCTACGTCCCTGTTCCCTCTTATTCGGCTTCTCGCGATCACAAACCACGCCGACGTGCGGCATGCGATGCTCGTGCCTCTCCGCCAACGTCTCGACGGGTGCGTCGACCGATGATGACGTGCCGAGTTGGAAGGTGGGGCCAGCGTCGCAACTGCGCGGCCGGGCCCGCTCTGCGGGCCAGGATCGTGGCGGCGTGCGCCGACGGTGGCAGCAACGTCGAGGCCGCCGATCACTTGGAGTTGGATCGGAACACGTTTTCCAAGTCGCGCAACCGTTTCGCCGCCAAGCGCCTGGCCTACCAGAGCGCACTGGCCGTCGCTCGACCGATGGTGCTGTTCCTCAAACGCCCAGGTGGACAGTCGCAGGACCGAGCTCGCCTTCGCTTGGCACAATTGCATCATCGACGGATTGCATCGTAGGCATCGATCACCTCACCAATAACCAGATAATTATTTAGTTATATAGAACAACGCCATCCTGTCGCTTATATGATGGGCCCCAGAGGCGCGTACAGGGATGGAGATGGCGATGACGGACTTCGTCGAAGGAACGGCCCAAATACGGACGGACCGCGACAGGTTGGATGAGGACGACCACGACCTGCTGACGTTCGTGGAGGCCGGTGAACGGCTACGAATCGAAATTGCCTCCGTCCAATGCCAGCTTGAACAATGCCGGCGGCTCGGCACTCCGCAAGAGGTTGATTCGGCGCAGAGGCGTCTGGATGCGTTACGCGCAGCCGCTCAACGCAACTCCGCGCAACCCATCAACGACGAGAACTTCGAGAAATTCTTCGGCTACCCGGGTAAGGCGCGGCGGAATGCGTCCGCTGGCGATGAACAGGTGTCTCGGGACATCATTTACATGTGGGGCCTGTTGGTGGGGCTGTTTCCGGGTTTTACTCCGCGTGGTTGGTAGTCGCGGGTGGGATCGAGTGTGAGTTTGCGGATCAGTTGGCCGGTGTCGCGTGCCAGGACGCGGATGTCGAGGTCGTTGATGAGAACGATGACGTGGGTGCCGCGTAGGTGTTTGGACAGTCCGATGTGGTGGAGGCGGCTGCTGTAGCGCACGGTGATGGCGCCGGCGGCGTCGATGGTGTCGTGGCGGACGCGGAAGTGCGGCGGGATGTGGTAGCCGGTGGGGAAGGCTTTGGGTCGGCCGGCGAAGGCCTGGCGTGGGGTGTTGCGGCGTAGGGCTCGGTGGGGTCGGGTGGTGTTGTAGTAGTCGACGAATTCGTTGAGGTGGCTTTGTAATTCGGCGATGGTTGCTGCTGGGGGCAGGGCGGTGAGCCGCTTTTTGAGTGTTTGGTGGAAGCGTTCGACCTTGCCGCAGGTTTGTGGGTGGTAGGGCCGGGAGTTGATGTCCAATTCGCCGAGCAGGATTTGCAGTGCGGTGCGTCCGCCGCGGCGCGGTGTGGCGGTGAAGACCGCACCGTTGTCGGTGAGCAGGGCTGCGGGGGTGCCCCAGGTGGTGAAAGCGTGGGTGAAGGCGTGCACGACGTCGGGGCCGAAGCGGTGGTGCTGGAGTTGCGGCGGTCACGGCCATATTGGTGGCCGCTCGCTCAGTCTCGTCTGCGCGTCGTCGGTGAGGTGCGGCGCGAATTCCGCGCCGTACGCGCGGGTCGCCGCGTTCGACGCGGTTGGCCAGCTCGGCATGCCACGCCGCATACAGCCCACACACGTACCACCGCGTGCGCGGACGGTTCCCGAGAGCCGTTGGGGGCCCCCATATTACGCGTCTCAGCACGGCGCTCGCACCATCGCGCGTTGGCCGCTCGGCGCGACAGAAATCGTCTTCTGCGACCCCCGTTGCGGCAGTCCGGTCTTGATCGCCTTGAGCAGCCGCATGATCGCGGTGTCACACTGCCTGATCTCGGCGGATAACTTGATGCGCGTCTTCGTGTAGCGCGTTCGCGGATACTTGACGGCGCTGGCGGCCAGCTCGGCGTCGACGTCGGCCAGCACCTTGCGGGCTGCCTCACAATGCTCACCGGGCATGATGGTGTCCTATCGCTGAGGTTTCGCTGATGCGTGCGGGCAGGGGAAAGACCAGTCTTGGCCGCGCGTCCTGGCTCCGCGGGCCATCACAGCCGCTTAGCACTCCATCCCACAGCCGCCAGACAAATTGCCAAATAGGGTTAACGTTTATCCTTCGCCGTACCGGAGGTGCAGCTGGGCCTATAACACCAGCTCAGAGGATCCATGCGACGAACTTGAACCGTGGCTGGCCTACCCATTGGCAAATCGAAATTCGGCCAAATGTATATTTGGCCGTACATCGCCAGTAGGCCTTCATCGCCCCAGGAGATCGACGACGTTGCAGGAATCATTGCCATTAGAGGGAACCACCGTGGTCAGCGTTGAGCAGGCCGTCGCCGCGCCATTCGCGACCCGGCAACTGGCGGACCTGGGTGCCCGGGTGATCAAGATCGAGCGGCCCGACGGCGGCGACTTCGCTCGCCACTATGACAAGACGGTGTTGGGCCAATCCAGCTACTTCGTGTGGCTCAACCGGTCCAAGGAGTCCCTTACTATCGACCTCAAATGCGCAGCGGGCCGGGCAATCTTGGAAGCGCTGTTGTCCAAAGCCGATGTGCTGGTGCACAATCTGGGCCCAGGGGCCGCAGGGCGGATCGATCTGGATGCCGACGCGGTGGCCCAACGTCACCCGAACATAATCGTCTGCAGCATTTCGGGTTATGGCGCCGTCGGCCAGGACGCCCAGCGAAAAGCCTACGACCTGCTGGTGCAGGGCGAGTCTGGCCTGCTGTCGCTGACCGGCACGCCGTCATCACCGGCCAAAGTAGGCATTTCCATCGCCGACATCGCCGCCGGAATGTACGCCTTCAGCGGCATCCTGACGGCGTTGCTGCGCCGCGCGAAAACCGGCCAGGCCGGCCCGGTCGAGGTGTCGTTGTTTGACGCCATGGCCGAATGGATGGGTGCGCCAATGTATTACAGCCACTACAGCGGCCGTCAACCGGCCCGCTTTGGCGCCCAGCACGCCACGATCGCCCCATACGGCCCCTATGAAACCGCCGACGGCTCCATACTGCTGGCGGTTCAAAACGAACGCGAATGGGCCAGCTTCTGTCGAATCGTGTTGGCGCTGCCCCAACTAGCGCACGATGAACGCTTCGCGAGCAACTCCGCCAGGGTGGCCCACCGCGACGAGTGCAATGCCATCATCGCCGGCCGATTGTCCAAGCTGAAGACCATCGATGCCCTCGCCCTGCTGGACGAAGCAGCCGTCGCCACCGCATCGATAAACTCGATCGCGGACCTCATCGCGCACCGATCCCTGGCCCAACGGCACCGTTGGGGTGAGGCGGGCACCCCCAACGGCCCGATACACGCACTGTTGCCGCCTGCGACCTTGCCCGGTGTCCCGGTGGTGCTGGGACCCGTGCCAAGCCTAGGCCAGCACACCGATTCAGTCCTCGCCGAATTGGGTTACACCAGTGAACAAATCGTCGACCTGCGCACTTCGCGCACCGTATAAACCCTCGCAAAGAAAGAACCACCATGGCGTCTTTAACCGAAGAAGAGGAACTGCTCATCAAGACCGTGCGGCGCTTCGTCGACCGCGACGTCAAGCCGGTCGTCACCGAACTCGAGCACGCGAACACCTATCCGGAAAAACTTATTGAACAGATGAAGCGGATCGGCATCTATGGTCTCTCCATACCCGAACAATACGGTGGCGCCGAGGTCTCGATGCCCTGCTACGTGCACGTCACCGAAGAACTCGCCCGAGGCTGGATGAGCCTGGCCGGTGCGATGGGCGGGCACACCGTCGTGGCTAAGCTGCTGTTGGATTTCGGCACCGAGGAGCAGAAACAAACGTATTTGCCGCACATGGCAACTGGCGAATTGCGCGCCACCATGGCCCTCACCGAACCCGGCGGTGGGTCCGACCTGCAAGCCATGACGACGACCGCATCACTGCTCGGCGACAACTATGTCATCAATGGAGCCAAGACATGGATCAGCAACGCTCGCCGTGCCGGCCTCATCGCCCTGCTGTGCAAAACAGATCCCCAAGCAAAGCCCCCTCACACGGGCATGTCAATTCTCCTTGTGCAGCACGGGCCCGGCCTCGAAGTCTCCCGCGACCTACCAAAGCTCGGCTACAAAGGCGTCGAGAGCTGTGAGTTGCGCTTCACCGACTACCGGGCCAGCACAGACGCCGTTCTCGGCGGCGCCACCGGCAAAGGGTTCAGTCAAATGATGAAAGGCCTGGAGACGGGCCGCATCCAGGTCGCCGCACGAGCGCTGGGAGTCGGACGCGCGGCTCTTGAGGACGCGCTGGCATACGCCCAAGTGCGCGAGAGCTTCGATAAACCCATCTGGAAACACCAGGCCGTGGGTAACATGCTGGCTGACATGGCCACCAAACTTGCCGCCGCGCGCCAACTCACCTTGCTGGCTGCTGAACGCTTCAACAGCAACCAGCGCTGCGACATGGAAGCGGGAATGGCAAAACTGTTCGCCTCCGAAGCCGCCATGCAGATCGCCTTGGACGCCGTGCGCATCCACGGCGGCTATGGGTATTCCACGGAGTATCCAGTCGAACGCTATTTCCGCGACGCCCCGCTGATGATCGTAGGAGAGGGCACCAACGAGATCCAGCGCAACGTCATTGCCACACAACTCATCGAGCGCGGCGTCGATGCCATCTGATGGATCGACCGCAATCCCGGCAAGCGGCTAATACCCACGAGACGATGACACTCAGCCGATCAGACAGCGGACCGGCGTACCGGCAAGTCGCGCGTGACCTGCGCGCCCAGATCACCTCCGGCCGCTACTCAAACGGCGAGCAATTACCTACAGAATCCGAGCTCTCGCAGTCTTACGGATTGAGCAGGCAAACAATTCGACATGCCTTTTCCGAATTGGTTGCCGAGGGCCTGGTCTACCGAGTCCCTGGCAGAGGCACGTTCGCCGCAGAGGGAAGGGCCGGCCGCTACCTGCGCCAACTGGGTTCAATTGAAGACCTGATGTGTCTGTCCCTAGACACCACCATGCGGGTCGTCAGCCCACTGCAGCGCCGCATCGACATCGAAGCCGCGGGCCGACTGCGCCT
This sequence comes from Mycobacterium sp. E3247, assembly GCF_001667785.1. NCBI lineage: Bacteria > Bacillati > Actinomycetota > Actinomycetes > Mycobacteriales > Mycobacteriaceae > Mycobacterium > Mycobacterium sp. E3247. Next base: position 8,201 of record NZ_LZJG01000550.1, read on the forward strand.
CGAATCCGACGCCCAGTACACGATCGTGTTTATACGACTGCACGACGACGTCCCCTTCGTCGTGACAACTGTTCACCTCACTCCCCAGTGCGCCAAACTTCTAGCAGATGTCCCCGAACTGAAAGCCGGCGCTGTCAGCACCGCCACCGTGATCGGATTGCTCGATCCCCGCCTCGACCGGCCTATTGCCCAAGCGGCGCAGTCCATTACCGTGGCGCTGGCTCCTGACCAGGTCGCAGCCGAACTGCGCTGCCCCCTCAGCCATCCCGTCTTGCGGGTGGACCGGCTTTACTCCAACGACCTCGGTGAACCCGTCGAATTATCGATTAGCTATTTTTTGCCCGAGCACTACACCTACCGCGTGACACTACGGCGAGATTCTGTATCGCTGGCAGGTTCGCACACACCCCGCCAACTCCACCACGACGGCACCTAACGACTGGCCTGTTGTAGTAGCGGTAGGTCCGCCGGGAATCCGGCGGCAAGCTCCGCACCTGAGATGTCCGCATGGGCCGGCCTACCACTTCGCGCCGCCCTCTGCCCAATCTCAGGGCCGTCACGATTTCAAACATGCCGCACCCCGCCAGCGTTGCCGATCGGACTCAGACCTCCAGCCGACACAGTGGTCCTTTGAGCGCCGATCCGCACCTGCGGCAAGCAGGCCACAAGCACTGGCCCTAAACAGATAAATATATACACTGTACGGGTTGACTTGAATCTCCGTGGAGGTGACCCTTGGATCCCAGTCCGGACGACGAGGTCAGCTATGAGGTTGAATTCGGGGTCTCCTGGACCAGTTGCCCACTGAGTCCTCAAATCATAGAGTCTCCGAATTATGGCCAGACAAACCGCGATCGGCGGCAGCACGCCGAACACGGTGATGCGCTGAAAGCGATGCGACCGTCGCGGCGAAACATCACGATCGTGCCCTAGCCAGAATCTGGCAGTTGCGCAACTCGGCCGCACACTACCAACCGCCACCCGCGTAGTCGCCCCTGTCATCGGCGAGCGTACTTGCGCAAATGCCTTCGCGTCACGACACTGCCCACGCGCCCCATCACCTGACCTGACCTGACAGAGGCCAACACGTTGGACACGATCCCGATTCGACGCAGCGCCCGATGGCCCAAAAAGGGCCCGCCGCTACCAAATCAGTAAAGAGTGTACTATAAGTGTCACGCCAGTAGCGCTCGCTATTCACACCGCGTACTCGCTCCGCAGCGCAAGAGTCACATCTCACAGAGGAGGACGTGGCCAAAATGAGCCACTTCGACTACATCATCGTCGGTGCCGGTTCGGCGGGATGCGTCCTGGCGAATCGGCTGTCTGCAGATCCCGCTAACCGAGTGCTGCTTGTCGAGGCCGGCCCGCGCGACCGCAGCCCATTGGTGCGGATTCCGAAGGGTTTTGGCAAGCTCGTGGGTCATCCGACGCTTGCCTGGCACTATCCCGTCCGGCCGATCGGCCCGTCCCATCTAGTCGAGCAATGGACGCGCGGCCGCATGCTTGGCGGATCGAGTGCTATCAACGGCATGGTGTACAACCGGGGAGCCGCAGCCGACTATGACACGCTGGTGAATCTCGGCAACCCTGGCTGGGGATGGAACGACATTCTGCCCATCTATCTACAGATGGAAAACCACGGGCTCGGTGCAGCCCCCGCCAGGGGTGTCGGCGGCCCACTCGATGTGTCCATCGACGAACACCTCCCCGCCATCTGTGCCGAATTCATCAGCTCGGCCGCGGGATTGGGGATGACGGTCACCGACGATCTCAACGCCGACGACTCGTGCCGGGTCGGGCCGGCGACTCGGACCATCAAGAACGGACGCCGGATCAGTTCTGCGTGGGCGTTTCTGCGCCCCGCCCGCAAACGCCCCAATCTGACGATCTCGGTGAATACACAAGTCACCGGAGTGGTGTTCGAGGGCGATAAGGCGACTGGCGTCACTGCCGTCAACAAAAGCATGCCGGTCACATTCACTGCCGATCGCGAGGTCATCCTGTGCCTTGGCAGCCTGGCGACGCCAAGGCTGCTGCAGCTGTCCGGGATCGGTGATTCCGCCGAACTGCGACGCCTCAAGATCGACACCATTGTCGACAGCCCCAACGTCGGGCGCCGGATGCGAGAACACCGTTGTTGCGCGGTTCAATACCGGCTCAAGCGCGACGTCGGATACAACCGGAAGTTGGCAACACCGCTGGCACAAGCGCTCAGTGGCATCGAGTATCTCGCCACCCACAAGGGGCCGATGTCTACCTCGGCATACGACGTGCTGGGCTTCTTCAAGACGTCCCCCGATAAAGACCGTCCGGACGCTCAACTGCTCATGGCACCTTTCTCCGCCAAACCGCTCGAGCCCGGACAAGACGTCGGTGTGGAGCGCCAACCGGGCCTACAAGCGATCGGGTTCATCTCTCGGCCCGACAGCGAAGGCTCAGTGACGATCACATCCCGCGATCCCAATGCGCCGATGGACATCGACCCCAACTTCTATGCGACTCGACACGATCGGGACACGATCACGGGCCTGTTCCGCACACTGCGTACCATCTTCGAGCAGTCGCCCATCGCCGACGAGATCGTTGAGGAAACGCGGCCCGGACCTGAAGTGATTTCCGATCAGGAGATCATCGACGCCTCGCTCGATCAGGGCTATTGCGGCTACCACGCCGTAGGCACCTGCGCCATGGGCCCCGCCGACGATGATGTCGTCGACGCGACACTGCGGGTGCGTGGAGTCGACGGTCTGCGCGTCATGGACTGCTCCGTCATGCCGACAATGGTGTCGGGCAATCTGAACGGGCCGGTGATGGCGATGGCCTGGCGGGCTGCAGACCTCATCCTCGCCGACCGCTGAAGCGGCCGGTATCGGAGGAGGCGCTCGCCAAACCCGTCAGCAGCCGCCATCAATCTCCGCCGGAACACTTCGCTCGGCGCGGCGGCTCGCTGCTTGATCCCATTCGGGATACTGATCGTCTCCCAAGTCGGCAGCGACCCGATGCCGCTGGACAGGGCAACGCGCGCCCACTCGGGCGCACACAGACCCGGCTACGTGGCGCGGGCCCCGCACCACCAACGCCGCAAGCTGGCCGACGAGTCGGCAACCGCTAGCCGGGCAAACTAGCCGCCCGGGTTGCGCCGCAAGATCGGTGCCCCGGCCCGTCGAGAGGCACTGCTGGGCCGTTGTTCACAGCCTCCGGCCACCCACGGTGTGCGAGACCAGGCGCCGGCGGCTGAATCGCCTCTTGTTCGGCATCGGCACGAGATCGTCGTCGCAAACCACGCCCCCAAACATCGCACACGCGGCGAGGGTCGACCCCAGGGGCGGTGCACGAGCGCATCGCAATGCGTTATATGGTTTAGATGATATGGGCCACCATGAGTTTTGGAACGCGCCCAGCGACATCGCGCATGGCTTCACCGACACAAGGAGTTCGCATTGACCCAGCCAGTTTTCAGCGGCGCATCGGCCATCGTGACCGGTGGTGCGGGCGGGCTGGGGGAGGCCACCGTTCGACGGCTTCACGCCGACGGTCTCAAGGTTGTCATCGCCGACCTAGCCGACGACAAAGGCCGCAAGCTCGCCGACGAGCTTGGTGAGGGGGCAGTCTTCGTCAACACCGACGTCGCCAACGACGACAGCGTCGCTGGCGCCATCGCTAGGGCCAGCGAACTCGACACGCTCAGGTACGCCGTCATCGCCCACGGCGGCTTCGGTGGTCGCCCCGAGCGGATTGTGGGCCGCGACGGGACACCAGCGGATTTCGAAGCATTTCGCAAGACAATCGACCTCTACCTCGGCGGCACATACAACGTCACTCGGCTGGTCGGATCCGCGATCTCTCAAGCCGAGCCGAACAGCAATGGCGAACGCGGCGCGATCGTCATGACCGCCTCCATCGCCGGCTACGAGGGCCAGATCGGTCAGAGCGCCTACGCCGCCGCCAAGGCCGGCGTCATCGGTCTTACCCTCGCGTTCGCGCGCGACCTCAGCTCCGCGGGCATCCGCGTGAACACCGTAGCGCCAGGCACCATTCTCACACCGATGATGGCGTCGGTCGGCGACGAGGCACTCGCCCGGTTCGCAGCCACCGTGCCATTCCCCAAGCGCCTCGGGCAACCCAACGAGTACGCGCACGCCGCGTCATTTCTGCTGGCAAACACCTACGTCAACGGCGAAGTGCTTCGTCTTGACGGTGCGCAGCGTTTCCAACCCAAATAGGCGGCCCGCCTGTCAGATCACCATGGCGAGGACCCTCATCGTCCTCAACTCGCGGCCACCACTGGCCGGTTGAAACGCAACCCTTGGACTGCAACCCGCACCCCATCGACAATGCACAGCGATCAGGCCTGGGTGGCCGCCCACCGCGGCGCACTGCGAGTGACGCTGCAACCGAGAGCCGGTGCGGCCGAGTCGATTGCGTGCAGTTGCCGTCGTCTGACTTGACTGCCTCCCCGTCGAGGCTGCGTCGACCGACCGTGACCCTGCGACCCGCAGGTCAGGCAGAAACGCCCAGCGCAGACTCGAATCCTGCGGGGACGATGATGTGTTCGCGGTTGACCTCCTGGACCCTGCTGCAGCTCAGCCCCATCAGCGTCGAATCGATGCCCATGCGTAGCAGATCCAGCACGTTCTCCACTCCGGCCTGGCCGTTGGCCGCCAGGCCCCACAGGTAGGCGCGCCCGATCATCACCGCGCGCGCACCCAAGGCGAGTGCTTTGACCACATCACTACCTCGGCGCACGCCGCCGTCGAGAAGGACTTCGACCTCGTGGCCTACCGCGTCTGCGACAGGACCCAGAGCGCGGATCGTCGCCGGCGTTCCGTCGAGGTTGTTCCCACCGTGGTTGGACACCGAGATGGCAGAGGCGCCGATGTCGACAGCCCGCCTGGCGTCGTCGATACGGGTGATTCCCTTGACCATGAACGGTCCATCCCACTGCTCGCGTAGCCATCGAAGGTCATCCCACGTGGGCGGCGGGGTGTTCATCCACTGACCGTAGGCTTCGAAGAAGGTTGGCGCGGGGGCGTTTTTGCCATTGATGTTCGGGACAGTCAGATCCGGGATGGTGACCTTTCCCCCGCGCACCCAGCGCAACGCGTATCGCGGCCGCACCGCAATCTCGGGTGCGAGCTTCATCAGTGCCCTCAGATTGACCCGCTCGGGTATTTCGGGGCTGCCCCAGTCGCGGCCGACGTTGAAAACCCAGTCGGTGGTGACGATCAATCCTGTTGCGCCGGCTTGCTTGGCGCGCACGGCCCTGGCCAGAATCTCATCGCGCGATCCCACCCAATAGAGTTGGAAGAGCGTCTTGTCGTTGGCCGCAACCACCTCCTCGATCGGCTTGGACGCGAAGCTTGAGAGCCCCATGGCGATCCCGCGCGCAGCGGCGGCGCGGGCCACCGCGACCTCGCCGTCGGGATCGACAGCCTGAACTCCGGTGGGGGAGATCAACACCGGCATGGAAAGGTGTTGATCCAATACCGTCGTGGTTAGATCGCGTTGGGCCTGAACACCGATCACGTGTGGTGCGAATCCGAGTTCGGCGAAGGCTTTTTCGTTGTCATTGACAGTAACGCCAGCCTGGGTTCCGGCGATCAAGGCGGAGTATACCGAGCGCGGCAGTCTGCGTTTCGCGCGGCGCTGAGCTTCGCCGACGGTTTCGAACCATGGATTTGCCATGACTAGAGGTCCTTCTTTGCGGTGGGGTTTGAGATCAGATCTTGGTGGCGCCGTTGTCGACGGTGATCTGCCCGCCGGTCATCGTCCGTGACTCGTCGCTGGCCAGAAATACCACGACATTGGCGATGTCGTCGGGCTCGGAGATTGCCGGATCGAACCAGTACTGTGCCATCGCGGCGGCGTAGGAAGGGTTGTCGGAGAAGATTTTCTGCATTTCGGTCCCGTGTTGACCCATGGCCGTGTTCACTGCCCACGGGTGCACGGTGTTGACCCGAATCCGGTATGGGGCGAGTTCGATGGCGGCAGACTTGGCCAGGCCAACAACCCCGTGTTTGGCGGCGCTGTAGTGGGCCTGCCCCGGTAGGGACTTGATTCCGGCGACCGAGCTGGTGGCGATGATCGATCCACCGTTACCGGCTTCTATCATCGCCGGCGCGGCTGCGCGCAACGTGTTGTAGACCCCGGTCAGATTGATATCGATCATGTCTTGCCACCTTTGTGGGCTCATCTCCCAAAACCGGCCCCAACTAACGATCCCTGCGTTGGCCACGACAATGTCCAATCGCCCGAGTTCTGCAACACCCTCGCGCACAAGGCTTTCCAACGCGGCAAGGTCCCGTACGTCGGCAACCGAATGAACAACCCGCTGACCGGTCTTCTCCACCAGCCGAGCGGTTTCGGCGAGGTCTTCGACAGTGGCTGGCGGGTAGTCGGTCTCGGTGGCCCGGGCGCACACGTCGGTGATGATCACATCGGCGCCCTCCTGGGCGAGCTTGACCGCCTCGGCTCGACCCTGCCCGCGCGCCGCGCCTGTAACGAGAGCGACCTTGCCGACTACCCGGTTCATGGGTGCCTCCTCCTGTTGTCATCTGATGCCTGACGCCTCGACGCCAGGGTTCTTGCATCCGGCCGCGTTGCAGGTCCGCATCCACCAACCGCAGCGACTTCACATTACGCCACCTTGGCAGAAAGTGTCATGATGGCGTAATGTGTGTATCATCACTGCATGATGGAGTTGGGTGACTTACGGCATCGCCGACGACAGGCCACCGAATTAGAGATCTCGACAGTCGCTTTGGCGTTGTTCGCCGCCAACGGCTTCGACAACACCACCGTCGAAGCCGTCGCCGCCGCCGCGGGCGTGTCCGTGCGCACCTTCCATCGGTACTTCCGCACCAAAGCTGACGCGATCGCGCCCATCCTGGACACCATGTGGAGGACCTGCATTCAAGCGTTCGCAGACACCGATCCAGACGCCCCGCTGGTCGAGAACCTCATCGCCGCCTTCGCGCAAGCGGCAGAGGGCGAGTACTCCGAGCGGTATCGCGAGTTTCTCGTCACACTGCCCAACTCACCCGAACTCGAGCCGACCTGGCTGCGTATCCACGCCGACTCTCAACGCGCGTTGCGGCCATTGCTGGCCGCGCGCCTGGGACTTCAGCCAGACTCGCCCACCGCTGATTTCCTGTCATCAGTGGTGATCAGCGCATTCCGGGTTGCGCTGCAGGCGCATCACGACGACTCGAAGATCTCCGAATATATCCTCGCTCGCCAATTCCTATCGGCCTTGCACCCCTACCTGTAAGAGGATCTGGCCGACGGTGACCAGCACGCCAACAGTGCAGCTGTGCGATCTAAGCTGCGGTGGTGAAGTGCGCACGCCCAAGCAGTCGACGCGCGGGCGGGGCAGGCCACCGCCCCTCTCAACCTGAAGTAACAGAAACGCCCCTCTTTCCATGTTCCCCACAGCGTGCCGGGCATGCCGATGGTGTGGATGCTTTGACGCTGCGCGAGATCGGCGACGACCTCAGGCGCTAGCGGATCAGCCGGGCCAGCGCCGCGCGGGGCGGACATCGCCCCATCAGAGGCCGCTACGCACCGCCACACCGTCGCGCGCAACACCGCCGGATCGGGGCCGAACACTCGCTTCGACAATCGATTTCGGGTCATCAAACCGCCATCACCAACACTGCCGATCTGGACACGACGGCATGATGAGACGGATCGTCCGTGTGCCAACATCATTGACGCCGCGACATCACCCGATGACGAAGCCAGCGTCGACGGGCATGGCAGCACCGGTGATGAAACGCCCCGACTCATCGCACAGATACACCATGGCCTCGCTGATGCCCATGGTTCCACAATGCCGACGGGGAGCAGATTCCGCATCGTGTCACCGAACTGGGGATGGCGTGGCCGCGTACTCGGCCTACTGTTCGTTGACGACCATGGGTGTATTGACAGCGCGTTTGCGTAATACCGCATGACGCCGACGGTGCCATGCCATGCTTGGCGGCGGCGTAGCCAGCACCACCATGGCTTATCGTGCTGAACCTGACACCCGCCACCTTCAGCCCGGCGGCCGAGCTCGTGATCACAACGGCTCCGCCATCACCTGACCCAGCATGGTAGGCAGCGCCGCTTCGATGGTCTGGTACACACCGGTGAGCATGACGTCGATGGCATCACGAAATGCCGAGAGTTGTTGTGCCGGTTCGCCGATACTGGGCATGATCCCGGCATTGGCCAAGACGAAGTCCAGCCGTCCCAATTCATCAACTCCCCGATCGACCAGTGCCGTCAAATGATCCCAATCGCGAACGTCGGCCTGTCCGGCCACGATCCGGCGCCCGGTCTTCTCGACCAGCCGGTAGTCTCGTCCAGATCCTCAGGGGTGGCCATCGGATAGACGACACTGGGCAGTTGCGCGCACACGTCAAGTGCGATGATGTCCGCGCCTTCTTCGGCGAAACGCACTGCGTGCGAACGCCCTTGCCCACGTGCCGCCCCCGTGATGAAGGCCACCTTTACCCTCGAAACGCTTGGTCATGTCCTCGCATCCCTTTTGTTGGGCCTGTAGATGGGTGGGGCCGACCGCCCGCATGCTTGTGCGCCGATGGACCCGGTCGGCCTGACAGACGCTGCGCTCTCTCACCCGTCACAAGCCTCAGAACCAGAACGAGTTGGCCGCGCGGTTGTTGTTCGAAGCGCCCGAGGGTAGACCTACCGGCATGGCAACTCCTGTCAGCGCCCGCCCGCAACAGGTTTACAGAGAACTCAATTTAGGATGAGATTAATGCCATCGCTCACCCCATTCATAGGGATAACCTGTGCGCTTGCGATCGCCACTGGGTTGATGGTGGCGACCCGCCGCGCCCGGCTCACGCCGCGCTTGCGATCGCCACTGGGTTGACGGGGCCCCCGACCACCCGCCACGATGGCTCCATGCGGTATGTCGTTACCGGCGGTACCGGGTTTATTGGTCGCCGCGTCGTGGATCGTCTGCTGGAGACCAGGGCCGACGCGCAGGTGTGGGTGCTGGTGCGCCGGCAGTCGCTGGGCCGCTTCGAGCGGCTGGCGGCCGAATGGGGCGAGCGGGCCAAACCGCTGGTCGCCGGGCTACCGGAGCTGGACCTGACCGACCAGACCCTCGCCGAGCTGGGCCCGGTCGACCACGTCGTGCACTGCGCCGCCGTCTACGACATCACCGCCGGCGAGGCCGAGCAGAAGGCCGTCAACGTCGAAGGGACCCTCGCCGTCATCGAGCTGGCGCGGCGCCTGGGCGCGACGCTGCATCACGTGTCCTCGATCGCGGTGGCGGGCGACTTCCCCGGCGAGTACACCGAGGACGACTTCGACGTCGGCCAGCAGCTGCCGACCCCGTACCACCGGACCAAGTTCGAGGCCGAACAGCTGGTGCGCTCGACGCCCGGGCTGCGTTACCGGATCTACCGCCCGGCGGTGGTGGTGGGCGACTCGCGCACCGGCGAGATGGACAAGGTCGACGGGCCGTACTACTTCTTCGGCGTCTTGTCGGCGCTGGCCGGCCTGCCGAAGCTGACGCCCATCCTGCTGCCCGACACCGGCCGCACCAACATCGTGCCGGTCGATTACGTCGCCGACGCGCTCGTCGCGCTCATGCACACCGAGGGGCGCGACGGTCAGGCGTTCCACCTCACCGCGCCCAAAACCGTTGGCCTGCGCGGGATTTACCGCGGCGTCGCCAAGGCGGCCGGCCTGCCCCCGGCCCGCGGGTCGCTGCCCGGCTCGGTGGCCGCCCCGCTGCTGAAGGCGCGCGGGCGCGCCCGGGTGCTGCGCAACATGGCGGCCACCCAGCTGGGGATCCCGGCCGAGGTCTTCGACCTCGTCGACCTCAAGCCCACCTTCGTCAGCGACAAAACCCGGGAAGCCCTGGCGGGCACCGGGATCGAGGTTCCGGAGTTCGCCGGCTACGCGCCACAGCTGTGGCGGTACTGGGCCGAGCACCTCGACCCCGACCGCGCCCGCCGTAACGATCCGCTGCGCGGCCGGCACGTGATCATCACCGGCGCATCCAGCGGGATCGGCCGGGCGGCGGCGATCGCGGTCGCGGAGCGCGGCGCGACGGTCTTCGCGCTGGCCCGCAGCGCCGACGCGCTGGATCAACTGGTCGCCGAGATCCGCGCGGGCGGCGGCGACGCGCACGCGTTCACCTGCGACGTCACCGATTCCACCTCGGTCGAGCACACCATCAAGGACATCCTGGGCCGCTTCGACCACGTCGACTACCTGGTGAACAACGCCGGGCGGTCCATCCGCCGCTCGGTGGTCAACTCGACCGATCGGTTGCACGACTACGAACGGGTGATGGCGGTCAACTACTTCGGCGCGGTGCGGATGGTGCTGGCGCTGCTGCCGCACTGGCGCGAACGCCGTTTCGGCCACGTGGTCAACGTCTCCAGCGCCGGCGTGCAGGCCCGCAACCCGAAGTACAGCTCGTACCTGCCCACCAAGGCGGCGCTGGACGCGTTCGCCGACGTGGTCGGGTCCGAGACGCTGTCCGACCACGTCACGTTCACCAACATCCATATGCCGCTGGTTCGTACGCCGATGATCGCGCCGTCGCACCGGCTCAACCCGGTGCCCGCGATCAGCCCGGAGCACGCGGCCGCGATGGTGGTCCGCGGCCTGGTCGAGAAGCCCGCGCGCATCGACACCCCGCTGGGCACGCTCGCCGAAGTCGGCCACTACTTCGCGCCGCGGACGTCGCGGCGCATCCTGCACCAGCTCTACCTGGGATACCCCGACTCGGCCGCCGCACGCGGCCTGCCCACCGAACCGCCCGCGGCCACCCCGGCGCGGCGCAAGCCGAGGCGGCCGGTCCGCGCGGTCACCGGCGGCATCCGGACACCGCGGGGAGTCAAGCGGCTGGTGCGGTTGGTGCCCGGCGTGCATTGGTAGGCAGGACCGCGTTTGAGTCCCGCCCCCGGGCGCGGGGACAATGGTCGGCATGCACCTCGAGGTCCACGTCGTCCCCGTATCGGACGTTGACCGCGCGAGACAGTTCTACGACAGCCTGGGGTGGCGCTTTGACGGCGACACCACGCCAGGACATGGCGTCCGCGTCGTCCAGTTCACGCCGCCGGGCTCGTCCTGCTCGGTCACGTTCGGCGACGGAATCACCCCGTCGGCGCCCGGCTCGGCCCAGGCGGTGCTGACCGTCTCCGACATCGAAGCGGCCCACGACGACCTCCTCCGCCGCGGCGTCGGCGCGAGCGACATGTGGCACGGCGTGCCGTTCCCGGCCGAAGCACGGCTGCCCGGGCCCGATCCCGAGCACACCAGTTACCAGTCGTACTTCTCCTTCGCCGATCCCGACGGCAACACGTGGCTGGTCCAAGAGGTCACGACGCGGCTGCCCGGCCGAGACTGACACGGCAGCACAACGTTTCGGGCCCACCCGATTGCGGTATTCCGGCGCGATGACCCGGATTCTTTCCCAGACGCGGGCGGACGCCGACCCGGTGGCCGCGGCGACCCGGCTGGTCGCCACGACGGGCGCGGCGGTGATGAGCGCGTTCGACGTGACGCGGAGCCTGGGCGTCGGACGCGAGGAGTGGACCCGGTTCGCCCGGCACTGGCAGGACCTGGTCCCCGACCCGTACGCGGCGGAGCTGGGGGTCCAACGGCAACGCCGATACGGCCAGTACTCCGTTCAGGACGGGCTGCTGCGCCCGATGCCCAGGACCACGTTCGCGCAGCCGGAGGACTCCAATCCCCTCTACATCGGCAGGGACCGCGACTTTGAGCCGCTGACCGACGCGTTCGCCCGGGATCGGTTGCTGCACAAGCTGATCGGGTTGTTGGCCCGGGTGGCGGCGGTGCTTGACGACGTGGCCGACTGGAACGTCAAGGTGCATCCGTTCCGGATCCGGTCGTCGACCGACGAGGGCGCCCAGCCCACGCCCGAGGGCATGCACCGCGACGGCGTCACCCTGGTCAGCTCGCTGCTGGTCGGGCGGCGCAACGCCATCGGCGGCGAGAGCACGGTGTGCGACCTGGACGGGCGTCAGTTGCTGGTGACGACGCTGGCCGAGCCGGGCACGCTGATGCTGGGCGACGACCGCCGCACCCTGCACGGAGTCTCCCCGATCCGGCCGATCGACGGCTCGGGCCCCGCGCAGCGCGACGTCCTGGTCATCACGTTCGCCTCGGCGTGGCAGTAAGGGTCGGGTGCACTGGTAGTCACTTCTGCAGCGTGAACTGATTGACGTCGATGTATCCGACCCGAAATGCGTCGGCGCAACCGGTCAGGTACTTCATGTACCGCTCGTAGACTTCCTCGGACTGCACCGCGATCGCCTCGTCCTTGTGGGCTTGCAGCGCGGCGGCCCAGAGGTCGAGGGTCTTCGCGTAGTGCGGCTGCAGCGACTGCACGCGGGTCACCGTGAAGCCGTTCGCGGTCGCGCGCTCCTGGACCATCTGGATCGACGGTAGCCGCCCACCCGGAAAGATCTCGGTCACAATGAATTTGATGAATCGGGCGAACGTGAACGAGATGGGCATGCCGCGTTCCGCCATCTCCGTCGGGTGCAGCCCGGTGATGGTGTGCAGCAGCATGACCCCGTCGACAGGCAGCAGGTCGTGCGCCAGGGTGAAGAACGCGTCGTAGCGCTCGTGCCCGAAGTGCTCGAAGGCGCCGATGCTGACGATCCGGTCGACGGGCTCGTCGAACTGCTCCCAGCCCTGCAGCAGGACACGGGCCGAACGCGGGCTCTCGGACTGGGCGATCAGTCGCTCGACGTGCTCGGCCTGGTTGCGGCTCAGGGTGAGGCCGATGACGTTCACGTCGTACTTTTCCAGCGCGCGCATCATGGTGGCGCCCCAACCGCAGCCGACGTCGAGCAACGTCATGCCCGGCTGCAGCCCAAGTTTGCCCAGGGCGAGATCGATCTTGGCGATCTGCGCTTCTTCCAGCGTCATGTCGTCGCGCTCGAAGTAGGCGCAGCTGTAGGTCTGCGTCGGGTCGAGGAATAGCCGGAAGAAGTCGTCCGACAAGTCGTAGTGCGCCTGCACATCGTCGAAGTGCGGCGTTAGATCATTCCCCTCGGGGGGCTCCGACGTCGTTGGCATCGTGTCAGCCTAGTCGCCGAAATGAGTATGTTGGACCCAATGAACGCTCCCGTCTTCGTCGACGTCGACACCGGCGTCGATGATGCGCTGGCGCTGATGTATCTGTTCGCCAGCCCGGACGCGGATGTGGTCGGCATCGCCTCCACCGGGGGAAACGTTGCGGTGCAACAGGTTTGCGAGAACAACCTGGGCCTGCTGCAGCTGTGCGGCGTCACCGGCGTCCCGGTCTCCAAGGGCTCCGGCGAGACCCTGACCGGTCCGATGCGCCTGCCGTCGAAGGTGCACGGCCCCAGGGGTTTGGGCTACGCCGACCTGCCGCCCACCGATGGGCGGCTCACGAGTCACGACTCGGCAACCGCCTGGGTGCGCGCCGCCCATGCCTTCCCCGGCGAGCTCGTCGGCGTGGCGACCGGCCCGCTGACCAATCTGGCGCTGGCGCTGCGCGCCGAGCCGGCGCTGCCGACGCTGCTGCGCCGGCTGGTCGTCATGGGCGGTTCCTACGATCACCGGGGCAACACCACCGCGGTGGCCGAATGGAACATCAGCGTGGACCCCGAGGCCGCGGCCGAGGTGCTGGCCGCCTGGGACCCCGAAGTCGTTGGGCAAGAGCGCCTTCCGGTGCTGTGCGGCCTGGATCTGACCCGCAAGGTGGCGATGACGCCGGACCACCTGGCCAGGCTGGCGGCCACCGCCGGATCGAGCGCGACGCCGATGAGCGCGGACGACCAGCCCGGCACCCGCTCGACGGCGTCCAACCGGTTGATCCGGGTGATCGAGGACGCGATGCGGTTCTACCTGGAGGCCTACCACGAGATCGGCCACGGATACCAGGCGCATCTGCACGATCCGCTGGCCGCCGCCGTGGCGCTGGACCCGGGGCTCGTCGCCACCCGTCCTGCGACGGTGGACATCGAGCTGACGGGGACCCTGACCCGCGCCATGACGGTCACCGACTGGTCGGGCCGGCGGGAGCCCAACGCGCTGATCGGCGTCGACGTGGACGCGGCGGCCTTCTTCGACCGGTTCATCGACCGGGTTGGGTCCTTCGCGCGCGGGCTATCCACATCGCATGAAGGTTCGGTTCATTGAAGTCCTGCGCGCGGGCTGGGGCGCCGTGCTGCTGGCCGCCCCGTCCGAGGTGCTGGATCACATCCACGGGGTGGAAGTCGACCGCAAGGCGCTCGTCGTCACCCGCATCTTGGGCGCCCGCCATCTCGGCCAGGCGTTGCTCTCAGGCGTCAACCCCGGCCCGGAGGTGCTGGCGGCGGGCGTCTGGGTCGACGCGGTGCACTCGGCCACCGCGCTCGGCTTGGCCGCGGTCGACCGACGCCGGGCGCGCGGCGGGGTGACCGACGCGGCCGTTGCGGCGTCGTGGGCCGGCCTGGGCTGGCGCCACCTGCGCACCGGCAAGGCCAGGTCCGACGGCGTCCGCAGGCGCGACCGGTTGGCCCGCACAGTCGTGGGCGCGCTGCCCGGCGGCGCCGGGCTGATGGCCCGGGCGGAGGCGGTGCGCGCGGCGCGACCCTAGGCGACCGATCGTTTAGCCCTCGAGGCGTCGGGTACTGCACGGTCATGGCCTTCGCCGACTACCAAACCGAGCTGTACGACCAATCGCTGCACGGCAATCAGCCGCAGTACCCGATCCGATTCGATGAGCTGGAGGAAAAGGCGGCGGCGGCGATGCCCCCGAAAGTGCTCGAATATGTCGCGGGCGGCGCCGGCGACGAGCACACCCAGCGCGCGAACTGCGAGGCCTTCAAGCGGTGGGGCCTGTATCCGCGCATGGGGATCGCCCCCGAGCAGCGCGACATGTCCATCGAGTTGTTCGGGATGAGGTATCCGTCTCCGATTTTCATGGCGCCCATCGGCGTCATCGGGGTGTGCGACCCGGACGGCCACGGGGACATCGCCTGCGCACGGGCCTCGGTCCGCACGGGCGTCCCGTTCTTCGTGGGGACCCTGACGGCCGACCCGATGGAGGATCTCGCCGAGGAGCTGGGCGATACCCCGGCGTTCTTCCAGCTGTACACGCCGCCCGACCGGAAGATGGCGACCAGCCTGGTGCACCGCGCGGAGGCGGCCGGCTTCAAGGGCATCGCCGTCACGCTGGATACCTGGGTCACCGGCTGGCGGCCCCGCGACCTGAGTGGAGGAAACTACCCGCAGGTGCCCAGCGGGTGCCTGGCCAACTACACCAGCGATCCGGTCTTTCGCGCCGGCTTGAGCCGGGGCGAGGACGCCACCGAGGCCGCGGTGCGCAAGCTGCCGATCTTCGGCGGGCCGTTCCGATGGGAGGACCTGGAGTGGCTGCGGTCGGAGACCGACCTGCCGCTGATGGTCAAGGGCATCTGTCACCCCGACGACGTTCGGCGCGCGAAAGACATTGGCGTGGATGGTATTTACTGCTCCAACCATGGGGGCCGGCAGGCCAACGGCGGCCTGCCCACCCTCGATTGCCTGCCCGGGGTGCTCGAGGCGGCCGAGGGCATGCCGGTGCTGTTCGACTCGGGGGTGCGCACCGGCGCCGACGTCATCAAGGCCCTGGCGATGGGGGCGACCGCGGTGGGCATCGGACGGCCCTACGCCTACGGCCTGGCCCTCGGCGGGGTCGACGGCATCGTGCACGTGCTGCGCTCGCTGCTGGCCGAGGCGGACCTGATCATGGCCGTCGACGGGTATCCCTCGATCATGGACCTGACGCCGGACGCGTTGCGGCCCACCGGATAAGCGCCGCTACTCGTAGCTGCCCTCGAGGTACCAGCGTCGCTGGCGGTAGCACAGCAGGAACGCCCGCTCGCCCTCCAGCAGGACCTGCGCGCGGGCGGTGCGACCACCCCCTTGACCGCCCCCAGGCCGGTCATCCCACCACCGTTCGTCGACCGGCCACGGCCCGGCCCACCAGTCCAGCCGCTCGTCCCGACCGCGCACCGTCAGCCGCACCGGGTCGGCGGAGAACAGCCCCCGGTTCGTCACCTGCACCGGATTCCCTTGGGCATCAAGCATTTCCACCGGATCGTCGAGCAACACCGCCGGTGATGGCTCGGGCAGCCGGCCGGGCCACGGCAGCCCCGGGTCGGCCCGTGGGAGGAGTTCGTCGCCCAGCGGGGTCAACGTGATGCGTTCGGCCGGCCCGCGCCCGCCGGACAGCACCGGCACCCGCACCGCCTCCGGGCCGAGCAGGCCCTGCACCCGCACCAGGGCCCGGCGGGCCCGCAACCGGTCCTCTTCACCCAAACCACCCCACAGCGGCAACTGCAGCGCCTCGGCCGACACCACCTCCACCGCCCGCAGCCGCAACCGCGTCACGGCCGCCGTCGGGCGCGGGTTGCGTGCGGTCCGGCTGCTCAACCAGCCGTCCAATTGCCAGCGCACCCGGTCGGCGGTGGCGTCCTCGGTCAACGGCTCGGCGCACCGCCACACCCGGTCCAGTTCTTCGCCGTTGGCGGTGACGGCGTGGATGGCCAGCCGGGTGCAGCCCACCCCGGCGGCCATCAGCGTCCGATGCAGCGCGCCGGCCAGCGAGCGCCCGGCGAAGGCCGCGGCGTCGACCCGGTCGATCGGCGGGTCGCAGTCCAGCACTGCCTCCAGCTCCTCGGGCGGCTCCCGCCCGGACGGTCCCCGCTCGGGTTCGCCGCGGGCCATCCGGTGCGCGGTCACCCCGTCGGCGCCGAACCTGGACGCCACGTCGGCGGCCGGCAACGCGGCGAATTGACCGACGGTGCGAATCCCCAACCGCCACAACAGGTCCGTCAGCTCTTCGCGCCCGGGACCGCACAGGCTGGGCTCGGTGGCGAGTTGGCGGATCGACAGCACCGACAGAAACTTCGCGTCACCGCCCGGCGGGATCACCCGGCCCGCCCGCGCGGCGAAGACCGCGGTGGACAACCGGTCGGCGATCCCGACCTGGCACTCGGCGCCGGACGCGGCCACCGCGTCGATCAGCCGCTCGGCGGCGCCGGCCTCGGAGCCGAAATAACGGGCCGCCCCGCGCACCGGCAGCACCAGGAGCCCGGGCCGCAGCACCTCGGCGCGCGGCACCAGGTCGTCTACCGCCGCGATGACCGCTTCGAAGAAGCGGGCGTCACGGTCCGCGTCGGCGGCGCTGACGTGCAGCTGCGGGCACCGGGCCGCGGCCTCCCGGCGCCGCAGGGCCCGCCGCACCCCCGCCGCGCGGGCGGCCGCCGAGCAGGCGATCACCCGGTTGGCCAGCGTGACCGCCACCGGAGCCGTCGCGGGCAGACCCGCGGCGGCCGCCGCCGCGACCGCGGGCCAGTCCATGCACCAGATGGCCAACACCCGGGATGCCACTTTGAATTCACCCGGCTCGCGCCCGGGCGGTCACCCGCCGTCCCGCACACACCCCGCTGACCTGCAGCCGCACCCGGCCGATCCGGCCGAATCCCGGGCGGCTTCCCGGGATGAACTCGTAGCCGCAGACCCGGGCCTCCAGTCGCGTGGGCGCCCCCTGCCAGTCACCGTCGGTGACCAGCACAGTGCATCCCTTGGCGCGGGCCCGCGCCACCACCGCCCGCGCCCGGGTAGGCGGCACCCGGCGCCCGCCCAGGCCGAGGACCACCAGATCCATGCCGTCGACGAGCACCGCGGCCACCTCCACCGGATCGTTGCCGGGATCCGGTATCACGGCGAGGCGACTGAGGTCCGCACCCATCTCCGCGGCGGCCAGCAGCCCGAGGTCAGGCTGGCCGACGATTGCCGCGTTGCCGCCCGCCGCCGTCACCGCGGCCACCATGCCCAGCAGCAGCGACCGGGCACCCGAGAGCACCGCCACCGTCCCCCTGGGCAACGGCGCGGGAAGCGACTCCGCCAGCCACCCCGGCAGCGTCAGCTGGGCTTCCGACTCCGGCAGCAGGTCGTCGGCGCGGGCGGCGGGGCCGGATGCGGGCCCAGGCGCCTTTCCGGCGATCACGGCCATCCGCCGGCGCAGCGATTCCAGCTGCTCAGCACGTGTTTCCTGCCGGTGATCGGGCGCGAAAGCCGCAGTCATGTCAGCCTCCTAGCACCGCTCCCGCAACGACTATTTTCGAAAGTATGTTCGACTGAGGGAGAGTAAACACCCGCCCTCCGACAACCGTCAAGAAACGGAAGGGACGCTTTATGCGATCGGTACGGATGGGGTGAATGGGGCGCAAAATGCGGCGAGATTGCCGCTGTGGCCGCGGTCGGGGCTACCCCACAACCGTGGCGGCAATCTCGCCGGCGGGCGCCGAACCTACTCCCACTCGATGGTGCCGGGTGGTTTGCTGGTGATGTCCAGCACCACGCGGTTGACCTCGGCCACCTCGTTGGTGATGCGGGTCGAGATCCGCTCCAGAACCTCGTAGGGCACCCGGGTCCAGTCGGCGGTCATCGCGTCCTCGCTGGACACCGGCCGCAGCACGATCGGGTGTCCGTAGGTGCGGTTGTCGCCCTGCACACCGACCGAGCGGACGTCGGCCAGCAGCACCACCGGGCACTGCCAGATCAGCTTGTCCAAGCCGGCGGCGGTGAGTTCCTCGCGCGCGATCGAGTCGGCGCGACGCAGGGTCTCCAGCCGCGCCGAGGTGACCTCGCCGACGATCCTGATGCCCAGGCCGGGGCCCGGGAAGGGCTGGCGCGCAACGATTTCCTCCGGCAGGCCGAGCTCACGCCCGACCGCGCGCACCTCGTCCTTGAACAGCAGCCGCAGCGGCTCGACGAGCTTGAACTTCAGGTCGTCGGGCAGGCCGCCGACGTTGTGGTGGCTCTTGATGTTGGCGGTCCCGCTGCCCCCGCCGGATTCCACCACGTCCGGGTAAAGCGTGCCCTGCACCAGGAACTCGGCCTCAGACCCGGTGTCACTCAGGATGTCTCGCACCGCGCCCTCGAACGCGCGGATGAACTGGCGGCCGATGATCTTGCGCTTGCCCTCGGGATTGGTCACCCCCGACAGCGCCCGCAGGAAGGTGTCCGCGGCGTCGATGGTGACCAGGTTGGCGCCGGTGGCCGCCACGAAGTCGCGCTGCACCTGATCACGCTCGCCGGCGCGCAGCAGCCCGTGGTCGACGAAGACACAGGTCAGCCTGTCGCCGATGGCGCGCTGCACCAGCGCGGCGGCCACCGCCGAGTCCACGCCGCCGGACAGCCCGCAGATGGCGTGGCCGTCACCGATCTGTTCGCGCACCTGCTCGACGAGCGCGCTGGCGATGTTGGCCGGTGTCCACTCCCCGCCGAGCCCGGCGAAGTCGTGCAGGAAGCGGCTGAGCACCTGCTGCCCGTGCGGGGTGTGCATGACCTCGGGGTGATACTGCACCCCGGCCAGGCGACGGGCCCGGTTCTCGAAGGCGGCCACCGTCGCACCCGAGGTGCTGGCGACCACGTCGAACCCGTCCGGCGCGACCGTGACCGCGTCACCATGGCTCATCCACACCGGCTGGACGCTCGGCAGCCCCGAATGTAGTTCGCCGCCAACCACTTTCAGCTCGGTGCGGCCGTACTCGCTGGTTCCGGTGTGGGCGACGGTCCCGCCCAGGGCCTGCGCCATGGCCTGGAACCCGTAGCAGATGCCGAACACGGGCACACCGAGGTCGAACACCGCCGGATCGAGCTGCGGGGCGCCCGGTTCGTACACGCTGGACGGTCCCCCGGACAGCACCAGCGCCGCCGGCTCGCGGGCCTTGATCTCGTCGATCGAGGCGGTGTGCGGGATGACCTCGGAGAACACCCGCGCCTCCCGGACGCGCCGGGCGATCAGCTGCGCATATTGGGCGCCGAAGTCGACCACCAACACGGGCCGGGGCGAGGGTGTTTCCACGGCAGCCAGCTTAGTGGCCGGCGCTGCCCCATGAGCGCGGGTCCTCGTCCAGCGCAAACGCCGTCCGCACCGCGTCGACGACGTCGGGGTCGCCGGTGAAGTCGATGCGCCGTAGCGCGGCCTTCCTCCTGGCCTCGTTATCCCCGAGGCGCGCGGTCAGAAGGTCCGCGGCGCGTGCGGTGATCGTCACCGAAGGCTCGCCTTTGGGGGCTGCGAAATAACCGCCCCGAAGGGCGAATTCGAATACCCGTCCGTCGATGTCGGCGTGGCAGGTCAACTCCAGGTCGGCGGCACCGGCCGGGTCGAATGGCAACAGGATGCCGGCGAGAAACCCGTTCAGCGGTGAAACGGGGCCACTGCCGACCGGCTCCAGCCGGTCCAGACCGAGCCAGGCGACACTCCGCAGCACCGGCAGGCACTTCTGCCACCCCAGGTCGCTGAGGCTGTAGACGGTGCGCCCGATCGGTGCCGGCAGTTCGGCGCGGTCCACGAGTCCCGCGTCCTGCAATTCCTTCAGCCGCTCGGCCAGCAGATTGGTTGCGATGCCGGGCAACTCGGCACGAAGGTCACCGTAGCGGCGGGGCCCCCCGACCAGCTCACGCAGGATGAGCAGCGTCCAGCGCTCGCCCAGGACATCGAGACCGAGCGCGATCGGGCAATTCTGGTTGTACGTCCTGCGGGGTGCCACGATGCCAAGCTACCACGCCAGACATGTTTTTCAACCATATACTTGATTTGTTTGTCTAGTAGCTTTAGCGTCTTGTCCATGCGCACCGAGCCCCTCTTCGTGAACCGCCCGATCCCCGCACTCGCAGTCATCTGCCTCGGGGTCTTCGTCATCAGCGTCGACGCCACCATCGTCAACGTCGCCCTGCCCACCCTGTCGCGAGACCTGGACGCCGACACCGCGCAGCTGCAATGGATCGTCGACGCGTACACCCTGGTCATGTCCGGCCTGCTGCTGTCGGTCGGCAGCCTGTCCGACCGATTCGGCAGGCGCGGCTGGCTGAACTGCGGCCTCGCCGTCTTCGCGATCACTTCCGCCGTTGCGGCGCATACCCATTCGGCTGAGCAGCTGATCGCGGCCCGCGCGGCCATGGGGGTTGGCGCGGCGGTGATCTTCCCGACCACGCTGGGCCTGATCACCAACATCTTCACCGACCCGGCCGCACGCGCCAAGGCGATCGGCCTGTGGGCGGCCATGGTCGGCGTCGGGGTGGCCGTCGGACCCATCACCGGCGGCTGGCTGCTCGAGCACTTCTGGTGGGGCGCGATTTTCATGGTGAACATCCCGATCGCCGCGCTGGCCATCGCCGGCGGCGTCCTGTTCGTGCCTACCTCCCGTGACCCGGCGGCGCCGCGCGTCGACCTGCCGGGCCTGCTGCTGTCCGCGGCCGGCATCACGGCGCTGGTCTACACCGTCATCGAGGCGCCCAGCTGGGGATGGACCAACGCGCGAAGCGCGGGCGGCTTCGCCCTGGCCACAACCATTCTCGTCGCCTTCGCGCTCTGGGAGCGGCGCAGCCCCCATCCGATGCTGGACGTCTCGGTGTTCACCAACCGCCGGTTCTCCGGAGGCAGCCTGGCCGTGACGGCCGGCTTCCTCACCTTGTTCGGCTTCATCTTCGTCATCACCCAGTACTTCCAATTCATCAAGGACTACACCGCTTTTCAAAGCGGGGTGCGGCTGCTGCCGGTTGCCGCCTCGATCGCGTTGGCCAGCATCGCGGGCCCCCGGCTCGTCGCACGAGTCGGCACCACCGCCGTCGTCGCCTCCGGACTCACCGTGTTCGCCGCCGGGCTGGCCTGGGCATCGACGGCCGACTCGGCCACCCCCTACGGCCAGATCGCCGCGCAGATGCTGCTCCTCGGTGGCGGCCTCGGCATGACCTTCTCACCGGCCACCGAGGCGATCATGGGGTCGCTGCCCATCGACAAGGCCGGCGTCGGCTCCGCGGTCAACGACACCACACGGGAGCTCGGGGGCACGCTCGGCGTCGCCGTCTCCGGCAGCATCTTCGCGTCGGTGTACGCGGGCCACCTCGGCACCCCCGCCCTGGCGGGGCTGCCCGCCGACGCGATGCGCCACTCGATGGCGTTGGCGCACAGGGTGATCCAGCAGTTACCGGTACAACAGGCCGCCTACGTCCGCGGCGCCGTCGACCGCGCCTTCTTGGACGGCTTGCAGGTCAGCTCACTGGTGTGCGCCGGGATTGCGCTCGGCGCCGCGATCGTCGTCGGCTGGTTGTTGCCGGCCCGTCAAATGGAACCCGCCCGTCAACTGGAAAGGGAAATCGCATGAGTACCCGAGTATTGGTCACCGCAGCCACCGGCAGGATCGGCGGCGCGGTCGCCGCGCAACTTCTTGAACACGGCGTCACGACACGGGCCATCGTGCATCGTGAGGACGCGCGCAGCGCCCGATTGCGAGAACTGGGCGCCGAGGTCGTCGTCGCGAATATGTTCGACTTTCAACAGGTTACGGCCGCCCTGGACGGAGTGGACCGGCTGTTCTTCAATCCTCCTTACCATCCCCATGCGCTCGACAGCGCGGTCGCCTTCGCCGTCGGCGCCCGGCGCACCGGTGTAGAAGCGGTGGTGGCGCTCGGGCAGTGGCTGGCCAGCCCGGAGCACCCGTCACTGATGACCCGGCACGCCTGGCTCACGGACAAACTGTTCGGCCTGCTGCCGGACACCGCCCATGTCGCGGTCGATCCCGGCTACTTCGCCGACAACTATCTCCAGGTACTGCCGCTGGCCGCGGCGCTGGGAATCCTGCCGGTCCCAACCGGTAAGGGCCGCAACGCGCCTCCCTCCAACGAAGACATCGCCCGGGTCGCGGTGGGTGCGCTGCTCGAGCCGCATCGCCACGACGGGCGCGCGTACCGCCCGACCGGACCGACGCTGCTGTCGGCGGCCGAGATCGCGGAGGCCGTCGGTGAGGCGTTGGGTCGGCGCGTGCGGCACATCGACATTCCGCCGTGGATGTTCATGCGCGCCGTGCGCGTCAACGCCAAGCGGCTCCGCGCCGACCGGTACTTCGAGTCCAGCCTGCGCTACTACCTGCCCGAGCACGCCCTGGGAACCTGGGAGGCGGGCGGGCCGACCACCCACGTCCGAGACGTGGCGGGCGTCGAGCCCGAGGATTTCCTCACCATCGCGCGCCGATACGTCTCCGGCCCGGAAACCCGGCGCACGGCGGGGAATCTCCTGCGCCAGGTCTGGGACTTCACGTTGACCGGGCTGGTGCCGATGCACCGACTGGACCGCTTCGACCGCCTGCAACAGCATCCGGTGCCCGCGCATCCGCGGCTATCCGGGCGGTCCGCCCTGTGGCAGACCGAGCACATGCAGGGAGTCAGCGCATGAACGACACCATCGAAAACCAGTACTCGACCGGCTTGTCCCGACCCAACATCGAACGGGCGTTGAGGTCCGCGGGCAAAGACCTCGACCGCCTGGCGCCCGCCGACCTGATTCTGGTGGAGGACTTCCACACCATGGGCCGCTTCGCCACCAGCCGGCTGGTGGATCTGGCGGGCATCACCCGGGAAAGCCGGGTGCTCGACGCGGGCAGCGGGATCGGTGGCACCGCCCGCTACGTCGCCGACCGGTGCGGTTGCACGGTGACGGCCGTGGACCTCACCGACGAGTACTGCGAGACAAGCCGTTGGCTCAACCGCCTGGTCGGACTCGGCGACCGGATATCCGTCCGGCAGGCGGACGTCACCGAACTGCCCTTTGCTGCCGGCACTTTTGACGTCGCCATCAGCCAGCACGTCCAGATGAACGTCGCGGACAAGGCCCGCCTGTACTCCGAAGCCCGCCGGGTACTGATAACCGGAGGCCGGATTGCGCTGTGGGACTTGACGATTGGGAATCGCGGCGAGCTGGAGTATCCGCTGCCGTGGGCCGATCAACCCGAGCGCAGCCACCTGGTCACCCCCGACGGGTTACGCGCGGTCATCGAGTCCGCCGGGTTCGCCGTCGAGCACTGGGACGACCTCACCGACCAGGCGGCCGAGTTCATGCAGGCGTTGCTGACCCAGCCCTCCAACCCGCTGGGTTTGCACGCCTTCGTCACCGACTTCGACCGCAAAGTCGAGAACCTGACCGCCGCGCTGGCGGACCGGCGCCTGCGAGCCATCCAGGGGGTCGCCACGGCCGCGCCCGGGTGACCGCTTGGCGACAGACATGTCGGCATGGTGGAGTGGGTATCGCTTGACTAGTCCCCTAAGACCAGGAAGCGAGTCCCCATGCTGGGTCTGCCCGAGAAGGTGCACGCCTGCCTGTTCGACCTCGACGGTGTGCTCACCGACACCGCCAGCGTGCACACCAAGGCCTGGAAGGCCATGTTCGACGACTACCTGTCGGAGCGGGCCAAGCGCACCGGGGAAGAATTCGTCCCCTTCGACGCGGCCGCCGACTACCGCAAATACGTGGACGGCAAGAAGCGCGAGGACGGGGTCCGGTCGTTCCTGCAGAGCCGCGGGATCGAGCTGCCCGACGGCAGCCCCGACGACCCGGGAGACGCCGAGACGATCTACGGCCTGGGCAACCGCAAGAACGAGATGTTCCAACAGGTCCTGCGCAAGGACGGCGTCGAGGTTTTCGAGGGGTCGCGACGATACCTGGAAGCGGCCTCGGCGGCCGGCCTGGGCATCGCGGTGGTGTCCTCGAGCGCCAACACGCGCGACGTCCTCGAGATCACCGGTCTGGACCGGTTCATCCAGAAGCGGGTGGACGGCGTCACGCTGCGCGACGAGCACATCGCCGGCAAGCCGGCCCCCGACTCCTACCTGCGCGGGGCCGAGTTGCTGGGCGTCGGCGCCGACGCCGCGGCCGTGTTCGAGGACGCGATCTCCGGCGTGCAGGCCGGTCACGCCGGAAACTTCGGCTACGTGGTGGGCGTCGATCGAGTGGGCCAGGCCGACGATCTGCGCCGCAACGGCGCCGACGTGGTGGTCACCGACCTCGCCGAGCTGCTGCAGTCATGATCGACGACGACGCCTTTCCCGTCGATCCCTGGCACGTCAGCGAGACCAGGCTCGACCTGAACCTGCTGGCCCAGTCCGAATCCCTGTTCACCCTGTCCAACGGGCACATCGGGCTGCGCGGCAACCTCGACGAGGGCGAGCCTTACGGCCTGCCCGGCACCTACCTGAACTCCTTCTACGAGATCCGGCCGCTGCCCTACGCCGAGGCCGGCTACGGCTACCCGGAAGCCGGGCAGACCATCGTCGACGTCACCAACGGCAAGATCATCCGCCTGCTGGTCGAGGACGAGCCGTTCGACGTCCGCTACGGCGAATTGATCTCGCACGAGCGAACTCTCGACCTGCGCGCCGGGACGATGACCCGCCGCGCGCATTGGCGCTCCCCCGCGGGCAAGGAGATCAGGCTGGTGTCCACCCGGCTGGTGTCGCTGGCCCAGCGCGGCGTGGCCGCCATCGAATACGTCGTGGAGGCGGTCGGCGAGTTCGTGCGCGTGACGGTGCAGTCCGAACTGGTCACCAACGAGGACCAGCCGCAGACCTCGGGCGACCCTCGGGTGTCGGCCATCCTGGAGAGCCCGCTGGTGGCCGTCGACCACGAAAACACCGAAACCGGGGCGCTTCTCATGCACCGCACCCGCAGCAGCGCCCTGATGATGTCGGCCGCGATGGACCACGAGATCGACGTGCCCGGCCGCGTCGAATTCAGCACCGATGCCCGCGACGACCTGGCGCGGACCACGGTGATCTGCGGGCTGCGCGCCGGGCAGAAGCTGCGCATCGTCAAGTACCTGGCGTACGGCTGGTCCAGCATGCGATCGCGCCCCGCGCTGCGCGACCAGGCCGCCGCCGCGATCCACAGCGCCCGTTACAGCGGATGGCAGGGCCTGCTGGACGCGCAGCGGAAATACCTCGACGACTTCTGGGACAGCGCCGACGTCGAGGTCGAGGGCGACCCGGAATCGCAGCAAGCGGTGCGGTTCGGGCTTTTTCACCTGTTGCAGGCCAGCGCGCGCGCCGAGCGCCGCGCGATCCCGGCCAAGGGCCTCACCGGGACCGGATACGACGGTCACGCCTTCTGGGACACCGAAGGCTACGTGCTGCCGGTGCTCACCTACACCGCGCCGCACGCGGTGGCCGACGCCCTGCGGTGGCGGGCGTCCACCCTGGACCTGGCCAGGGAGCGGGCGGCCGAGCTCGGCCTCCAGGGCGCCAGCTTCCCGTGGCGGACCATCCGCGGGCAGGAGTGCTCGGCCTACTGGCCCGCCGGCACCGCGGCCTGGCACATCAACGCCGACATCGCCATGGCGTTCGAGCGCTACCGCATCGTCACCGGCGACGAAGAGCTCGAAAAGCATTGCGGCCTGGGGGTACTCGTCGAGACCGCCCGGCTCTGGGTCTCCCTCGGCCACCACGACCGGCACGGGGTGTGGCACCTCGACGGCGTCACCGGCCCCGACGAGTACACCGCGATCGTGCGCGACAACGTCTTCACCAACCTGATGGCCGCGCACAACCTGCGCACCGCCGCCGAGGCCTGCAACCGCCACCCCGAGGCGGCGGAGGCGATGGGCGTCACCACCGAGGAGACGGCGTCGTGGCGCGACGCGGCCGACGCGGCCAACATTCCCTACGACGCCGGCCTGGGGGTCCATCAGCAGTGCGAGGGGTTCACCACCCTCGCCGAGTGGGACTTCAAGGAGAACCACGCCTACCCGTTGCTGCTGCACGACCCGTACGTGCGGCTCTACCCCGCGCAGGTGATCAAGCAGGCCGACCTGGTGCTGGCGATGCAGTGGCAGAGCCACGTGTTCACCCCCGAGCAGAAGGCGCGCAACGTCGACTATTACGAGCGGCGCATGGTGCGCGACTCCTCGCTGTCCGCGTGCACCCAGGCGGTGATGTGTGCCGAGGTCGGGCACTTGGAACTGGCGCACGACTACGCCTACGAGGCCGGGCTGATCGACCTGCGCGATCTGCACCACAACACCCGCGACGGCCTGCACATGGCCTCGCTCGCCGGTGCCTGGACGGCGCTGGTGGGCGGCTTCGGCGGCCTGCGCGACGACGAGGGCATCCTGTCGCTGGATCCCGCGTTGCCCGACGGCATCTCGCGGCTGCGGTTTCGCCTTCGGTGGCGTGATTTCCGGGTGACCGTCGACGTGAACCACTCCGATGTCACCTATACGGTGCGCGACGGCCCGGGCGGCCAGCTCACCATCCGGCACGCGGGCGAAGAGGTCACCCTGACCACCGATGCGCCGAAAACCATTGCGCTGCAACCCCGCAAGCCACTGTTGCCGCCCCCGCAGCAGCCGCCGGGCCGCGAGCCGCTCCACCGCCGGGCGCTCACCCGGAACAAGTGAGCGTCAGCCCGGATTGAGGATCCGCCCCACCTCGGCGCCGGCCGCCTGGCGTATCTCGGCGTCCGTCAGCGCCTCGATCCCCGTCGCCGACCGCAGGATCGGTGCGAAGAGCCGCCAACCGAATTGCAGCGCAAGGGCGTTGGCTACGGCCAGCCGCCCTTCTGTCTCGTTGTCGTGAAGCGGCAGCACCCACTCGAGTATCGCCGCGATGTTGGGGAAGCGCTTCTGCAGCTGCCCCGCCGGATACCCGTCCAGCACGGTGCGGGCCATCACACGCATCTGCCGGTCGAGGGCCCGGTCCAGTTCGTCGGCGGGCGCCCCGGCGTTAAGCAGCGCAGTCAGGTTGGCGCCCAGGTGATCGAGCACGGCACCGACGAGGTTCTCCTTGGTGCCGAAGTGCCGAAACACCAGCCCGTGGTTGACGTTGGACCGAGCGGCGATGTCCCGGATCGACGTCGCGGCGGGGCCGCGCTCGGCGAACAGGTCGGTGGCGGCCTCCAGGATGGCCGCGGCCACCTCGGCCCGTCCGGTGGGCATGTTCGAGCGGCCACTTGCGGGCGCTGTAGTCATGTGTCTACACTACTCGATGTAGTCAGTTGACTACACACCTTTACGCAAGGACTGATGAAAATGATTGGTCAGATAACCGTCACCAAGCTGGGCAGCCGTATCGGCGCTCGGGTCGACGGGGTGCGCCTCGGGGGCGACCTCGACGACGAGGTGGTCGAAAAGATCCGCCAGGCGCTGTTGGCCCACAAGGTGATCTTCTTCCGCCACCAGCACCACCTCGACGACGAGGCGCAGCTGGCGTTCGCCGGCCTGCTGGGCACCCCCGTCGGCCACCCGGCCGCCGAGCTGCTCGCCGCCAAGAACGCGCCGGTCATCACCCCGATCAACTCCGAGTACGGCAAGGCCAACCGCTGGCACACCGACGTCACGTTCGTGGCCAACTATCCGGCGGCCTCGATCCTGCGCGCCGTCACCCTGCCCCGCTACGGCGGGTCCACACTGTGGACCAACACCGCGGCGGCATACGACGACCTGCCCGAGCCGCTGACGTGGCTCGTCGACGACCTGTGGGCCCTACACACCAACCGCTATGACTACATCACCCCGCCGGCATTGACCGACGCGCAGCGCTCGTTCCGGCAGGCCTTCGAAAAGCCGGATTTCCGGACTGAGCATCCCGTGGTGCGCGTGCACCCGGAGACCGGCGAGCGCACGCTGCTGCTGGGAGATTTCGTGCGCGGGTTCGTCGGCCTTGACAGCTACGAATCGGCCGTGCTCTTCGAAATGCTGCAACGGCGAATCACCATGCCGGAGAACACCATTCGTTGGAACTGGGCACCGGGCGACGTCGCCATCTGGGACAACCGGGCCACCCAGCACCGGGCGGTCGACGACTACGACGACCAGCCCCGGCTGATGCACCGGGTCACGTTGATGGGCGACGTGCCCTTCAACATCCACCGGGAACGCAGCCGGGTGGTCAGTGGCGCCCCGCTCGAGGCGATCGCAAGCTAGGCGTAGCCGAGCGCTGCGGGTCGCCGACCGACCGAGCAGCGAGGCGATCGCAAGCTAGGCGTAGCCGAGCGCTGCGGGTCGCCGACCGACCGAGCAGCGAGGCGATCGCAAGCTAACCGGTCGAGCTCACCGGGGTGATGGGCAACCAGCGCAGCGCACCCGGTGCGTCGACGGGCACCACCGGGTGCTCGGGCGCGATCGGGTCCAGCCGGCCGTACGGCTGCCCCTGCGGCGGGCGCTGATCGGTCTCGCCCTTGTTCGGCCACAGCGACGCGGCCCGTTCGGCCTGTGCGGTGATCGACAGCGACGGGTTGACGCCCAGGTTCGCCGAGATGGCGGCGCCGTCCACGACGAACATCGTGGGGTAGCCATAGACCCGGTGGTACGGGTCGATCACCCCTTGCTCGGGGCCGTCGCCGATCGCCGCGCCGCCGAGGAAGTGCGCGGTCAGCGGGATGTTGAACAGCTCGCCCCAGGTGCCGCCGGCCACGCCGTCGATCTTCTCGGCGATGCGCCGGGTGACCTTGTTGCCGACCGGGTTCCACGCCGGGTTGGGGTCACCGTGGCCCTGCTTGCTGGTGTACCACCGGATGCCCAGCTTCCCGCGTTTGGTGTAGGTGGTGATCGAGTTGTCCAGGTGCTGCATGACCAGGGCGATCAGCGTGCGCTCGCTCCACTGGTGAACGCTGAGCATCCGCATCATCCGCCGCGGGTCCTCGCGGGCCTGGTCCAGCAGCTGCTTCCAGCGCGGCACGTCGGTCCCCTCCGGGCCGGTGCCGTCGGTCATCAGGGTCTGCAACAGGCCCATCGCGTTGGAGCCCTTGCCGTAGCGGCAGGGTTCGACGTGCGTGTCGGCGGTGGGGTGGATCGACGACGTGATGGCCACCCCGTGGGTCAGGTCCAGGTTCGGGTCGACCTCGAGTTTCCCGGCGCCGACGATGGACTCGGAGTTGGTGCGCGTCAGCACACCCAGCTTCTCGGACAGACGCGGCAACTTGCCCTTGTCGCGCATCTTGAACAGCAGGTGCTGCGTCCCCCAGGTGCCCGCCGCCAGGATCAGGTGCGTCGCAGTGTAGGTGCGCCGGTCCCTGCGCAGCCAGCTGCCGGTGCGCACGGTGCGGACCTCCCACGTCCCGTCGGGCCGCTGCTGGAAGCCCTTGACGGTGGTCATCGGGATCACTTGCGCCCCGGCCGATTCGGCGAGGCCGAGGTAGTTCTTCAGCAGCGTGTTCTTGGCGCCGTAGCGGCAGCCCGTCATGCAGCAACCGCACTCCAGGCAGCCGGTGCGCTCCGGTCCCGCGCCGCCGAAGTACGGGTCCGGCACGGTCTTGCCCGGGGTCTTGGAGCCGTCGGGACCGAAGAACACCCCGACCGGGGTGGATACGAAGGTGTCCCCGCAACCCATCTCGTCGGCGACCTCCCTCAGGATGCGGTCCGCGTCGGTGAAGGTGGGGTTCGTGACCACCCCGAGCATCCGTTTCGCCTGCTCGTAGTGGGGCATCAACTCGTCGCGCCAGTCGGTGATGTGCGACCACTGCCGGTCTTTGAAGAACGGCTCCGGCGGAACGTAGAGGGTGTTGGCGTAGTTCAGGGAGCCGCCGCCCACGCCGGCGCCGGCCAGGATCATCACATTGCGCAGCGGGTGGATCCGCTGGATGCCGTAGCAACCGAGCCTCGGGGCCCACAGGAACTTGCGCAGGTCCCAGGACGTCTCGGCGAAGTCCTCGTCGGCGAACCGCCGCCCGGCCTCCAATACGCCTACGCGGTAGCCCTTTTCGGTCAGCCGCAGCGCGCTGACGCTGCCCCCGAACCCCGAACCGATGATCAGAACGTCGTAATCCGGCCTCATCGCACCAGTATGGCCTTACTCACAGGTAACAAGCCAGCGGCCCTCGCCGGGCTCAGCTGCCGACGGCGAGCCCGACCTTCTGGAATTCCTTGAGGTCGCAATAGCCCGCCTTGGCCATAGACCGGCGCAGTCCGCCGACCAGGTTCAGCGAACCGAACGGGTCGTCGGAGGGCCCGTTGAGCACCCGCTCCAGGGGCGGCCGCTCGCCGAGGGCGATCTGCAGCAACGCCCCACGCGGCAGCGACGGGTGCGCCGCCGCGGCGGGCCAGAACCAGCCCTCGCCGAGCGCCTCGGCGGATTCGGCGAGTGGCGTGCCGAGCACCACCGCGTCGGCGCCGCAGGCGATCGCCTTGGCCAGCTCGCCGGAGGTGTGGATGTCGCCGTCGGCAAGCACGTGCACGTAACGGCCGCCGGTCTCGTCGAGGTACTCGCGCCGCGCGGCCGCGGCGTCGGCGATGGCGGTGGCCATCGGCACGCTGATGCCCAGCACCTCGTCGCTGGTGGTCACGCCCCGGGTGGAGCCGTAGCCGACGATCACGCCCGCGGCGCCGGTGCGCATCAGGTGCAGCGCGGTGCGGTGGTCGAGCACCCCGCCGGCCACCACC
Source organism: Mycobacterium sp. E3247 (assembly GCF_001667785.1). NCBI lineage: Bacteria > Bacillati > Actinomycetota > Actinomycetes > Mycobacteriales > Mycobacteriaceae > Mycobacterium > Mycobacterium sp. E3247. The sequence continues at coordinate 39,412 of NZ_LZJG01000550.1, forward strand.
GGGACGTCGAGCTCGGAGATGAACGTCTTCAGGTTCAGCGGTTCCCCGTCGCTGGCCACCCGCTCGGCGGACACGATGGTGCCCTGGATGACCAGCAGGTCGATGCCGGCCTGTAGCAGCACCGGGGTCAGCGCCTGGGCGTTCTGCGGGCTGACCCGCACCGCCGTGGTCACCCCGGCCTCCCGGATGCGCGCGACCGCGGATCCCAGCAGGTCGGGGTTCAGCGGGGCGGCGTGCAACTCCTGCAGCAGCCGGATCGACGCCGACGGCTCGGGCTCCTTGCTGGCGGCCTCGACCAGCTGGGCGATCTTGCCCTGCACGTCGGCGTGCCGGCCGATCAGCCCCTCGCCGTTGAGGACGCCCAGCCCGCCGAGGCGGCCGAGCTCGATGGCGAACTCCGGGGACACCAGCGCGTCGGTCGGATGGGCCACCACCGGGATCTCGAACCGGTAGGCGTCCAGCTGCCAGGCGGTCGACACGTCCTGCGACGACCGGGTGCGCCGCGACGGCACGATGCTGACTTCGCTCAGCTCATAGGTGCGACGGGCGTTGCGGCCCATCCCGATCTCGACCATCCCGGCCTCAGCGCGCAAAGTAGTTCGGCGCTTCGACGGTCATCGCGACGTCGTGCGGATGGCTTTCGCGCAGTCCGGCCGAGGTGATCCGGACGAACTGCGCCTGTTGCAGCGCCTCAATGGTCGGCGAGCCCGTGTAGCCCATCGCGGCCCGCAGACCGCCGGTGAGCTGGTGGATCACCGAGGACAGCGGGCCGCGGAACGGCACCCGGCCCTCGATTCCCTCCGGCACCAGCTTGTCCTCGCTCAATGCGTCGTCGGCGAAGTAGCGGTCCTTGGAGTACGACTTCGCGCCACCCCGGCCCTGCATGGCGCCCAGCGAACCCATGCCGCGGTAGCTCTTGAACTGCTTGCCGTTGACGAAGATCAGCTCGCCGGGGGCCTCGGCGGTGCCCGCCAGCAGCGAGCCCAGCATGGCCGTCGAGGCACCGGCGGCCAGCGCCTTGGCGATGTCGCCGGAATACTGCAGCCCGCCGTCGGCGATCACCGGCACGCCATGCGGATGACAGGCCGCCACTGCTTCCAAAATTGCCGTGATCTGTGGCGCGCCGACCCCGGCCACCACCCGGGTGGTGCAGATCGAGCCCGGCCCCACGCCGACCTTGACCGCGTCGGCACCGGCGTCGATCAGCGCCAGGGCCGCGGAGCGGGTGGCGACGTTCCCGCCGATCACCTCGACCTTCTCGCCCACCTCGGCCTTGAGCTTGCCGACCATGTCGAGCACCAACCGGTTGTGCGCGTGCGCGGTGTCGACGATCAGCACGTCGGCCCCGGCGTCGACCAGCATCATCGCCCGGACCCAGGCGTCGCCGCCGACGCCGACGGCGGCACCCACCAGCAGACGGCCGTCGCTGTCCTTGGTGGCCAGCGGGTGCTGTTCGGTCTTGACGAAGTCCTTGACGGTGATCAGCCCGGTGAGCCGGCCGTGGCCGTCGACGACGGGCAGCTTCTCGATCTTGTGGCGCCGCAACAGCCCCAGGGCGGCGTCGGCGCTCACCCCCTCCTGGGCGGTGATCAGCGGCGCCTTGGTCATCACCTCGGCGACCTTTCGGGTCTGGTCGACCTCGAACCGCATGTCGCGGTTGGTGATGATGCCGACCAGCGCCCCGGTGTCGTCGACCACCGGCAGGCCCGAGATCCGGAAGCGGGCGCACAGCGCGTCGACCTGGGCCAGGGTGTTGTCCGGGCGGCAGGTGACGGGGTCGGTGACCATGCCGGCCTCCGAGCGCTTCACCATCTCGACCTGGCCGGCCTGTTCGGCCACGGGCAGGTTGCGGTGCAGCACGCCCATGCCGCCCGCCCGGGCCATCGCGATGGCCATCCGCGACTCGGTGACCGTGTCCATCGCCGAGCTGACCAGCGGCACCTTGAGCCTGATCTTCTTGGTGAGCTGGCTGGACGTGTCGGCGGTGGCGGGGACCACATCCGAAGCGGCGGGCAGGAGTAAGACGTCGTCGAAGGTGAGGCCCAGCATCGCGACCTTGTGCGGGTTGTCACCCCCGGTGGGCACCGGGTCGTCGATCAGCCCCCCGATGCGTGGATCGCGCACGTAGGGGCTGCCGACGAGGTCGGAGCTGTCTTCCAGGTGGGACATGCCACGGGTCATCGGTGGGGCCCTCCATACGATGCGGCGCGAGAACCCCATCCTATCGGCTCGGCCGTCCCCTCCAACCGCTTGCCGGGGCGCGCCGCGGGGGGCAACCGGCCCAAACCGGCACGGAAACGACGGGCGGCTTGCCTGCTGGCGTTATCCCGGCCCGGCTGCGTAGGCTAGTGTGCGTGCGCGATCACCTCCCACCGGGTTTGCCGCCCGACCCCTTCGCCGACGACCCCTGCGATCCGTCGGCTGCGCTGGAAGCCGTAGAGCCGGGGCAACCCCTGGACGCCCAGGAGCGGATGGCGGTCGAGGCCGACCTGGCCGACCTGGCGGTTTACGAGGCCCTGTTGGCGCACAAGGGCATTCGCGGACTCGTGGTGTGCTGTGACGAATGCCAGCAGGACCACTATCACGACTGGGACATGCTCCGGGCGAACCTGTTGCAGCTGCTGATCGACGGCACCGTCCGCCCACACGAGCCGGCCTACGACCCCGAACCGGACGCCTACGTCACGTGGGACTACTGCCGGGGATACGCCGACGCCTCGCTCAACGAGGCCACCTCGGACGCTGACGGCTACCGCCGCTGACGGTTAGCCCGTCGTCAGGGATTGTTCGGCGCCACCGCCGAGGGTGCGGACGTCTGGCCGTGATGCCGGTGCTTGCTCCACGACTGACTCGGTGACGGCGTCGCTGACGGACTCGGGGAGCTCTCGGAGGGCGTGGCCGCCGCCGTGGGGACCGGGGTGGTCGGCGTCGACCAGGCCGACGGGGTGTTCGCCGGGGGCGGGAGCGTCGCGTTCGGGTTGCGCGTGGCCACCCGGAGATTCAGCAGGTTCAGCTGGTTGGTCAGCTCCTGTTTGCTGGCCGGGTCGTCGATCGACTGGACCAGGCTGCTCACCTCGGTCAGCTGATTCCGGGCCTGGTCCCATTGGCCTTGGTCGATCGATTCCTGCACCTTGGCGAGGTCGGCCCTGGCCGACAGCAAGGCCTGATGCTTCTCGTTGACCCGCGGCTGGTCGAAGAACATCGCGTGCAGCCCGTACAGCGTGGTCCCGGGGCGGGCCTCGACCACCATCGCGCCGAAGCCGCTCAGCACCAACAGCGCCGCCGCCACGGATCCGATGGTCGCCAGGGCGCGGCGACCGCGCCGGCGCTCGGCCAACCCGGTGCGCAGGGCGCCGACCGCCTCTTCGGCCGACACCAGCGCGCTGGCCGGCGGCCACCGCAGGTTGTCGCGCCAGTCCTCCAGCAGGGTGGCCATCGCGTCCATGTCGGGGTCACCGACGTGCACGGGCCGCCGCTCGGCGAGCGCGTCGAGAAGCAGGTCGGTGCGGGCGAATTCGTCCAGGGATTCAGGCACAGTCACCTGCCGCGATCATCTCGGACTTCAACCGGGACAGCGCGCGGTGCTGGGCCACCCGGACCGCTCCGGTGGTGCTGCCGACGGCGGAGGCGGTCTCCTCGGCGGACAGGCCGACGACGACGCGCAGGATCAGGATCTCCCGCTGCTTGGCGGGCAGGATTTCCAGCAGTTCACTCATCCGACTGACCGAATCGGCCTCGATGGCCCGCTGTTCCGGGCCCGCGTCGGATGACCAGCGCTCGGGGATCACCTCGGTCGGGTAGGACAGATCGCGGCCGGCGGCGCGATGGGCGTCCGCGACCTTGTGCGCCGCAATGCCGTACAGGAAAGCGAGGAAGGGACGTCCCCGATCCCGGTAACGCGGCAGCGCCGTGATAGTCGCCAAGCACACCTCCTGTGCCACGTCATCCGCTGACAGGCCACCCCGCTCGACTGTCCCGACCCGCGCGCGGCAATATCGCACGACAATCGGACGGATGGTCTCCAGCACCTCCCGCAGTGCGTTGCTGTCCCCCGCCACGGCCTTGGCCACCACGGCGTCGAGACGATCCCCTTGAATTGTCATCGACGGCGGTATCTCCAACGTTACGAGCGGGGCACATCGCGGGCTAACCGGGCTAACTAACTAAATGACAATAACGGCCGGGAGCCCATTTCAAGCGGAACGCCACGTCGCACCGGCGCGCCGCACTTGGCCTGCGCAGACATCGCGAATTTCGTGTAGCTGCTGTGTCGAATACGTGACGCTGCCGAGATCAATCAGCAAGCACGCCAACGCCCACCGCAGCGGGACCAGCCCAAGCAGCCCCGCGGCGTCCAGGGCCGCATCCGCCACCGCGCGGGCGCCCTCGACGGCCCCGGCGCTGCACAAGGCGGCAGCCAGCACCACCTCGCTCTTGACCGCATGCCGCGCCGACGGGATGGCCATGGCGCCCGCGAGCCGCACCGCTTCGGTGGCCTCGCGGACCGCGCGGGTTCCGTCGCCGCGGGCCATCGCCAGTTCGGCGGCCACCCACGCGCGGCGCACCGGCTGCCGGTCGGGCACCGGTCCGGCGCCGAGCTCCGTGTCCGCGCGGGCCAGCAGTACCGCCGCGGCCGCGAACCGGCCGACGCCCAACGCGTCGGCCGCCAACCCGATCAGGGCGTCGGCCCGCGCGTCGGCCGCCGCGTCGGCGCTGCCGGCCAACGCCAGGGCGCGACCGTCCCAGCCGCGCGCCACGGTGTGCCAGCCGAGCTGGCGCAGAAACGATCCCTGTGTGCTGTGGGCCAGGGAGATCAGCCGTCCGGCGGGGGCGCTGCGCCGCAGCACCGCCAGATCGCGGTAGGCGCTCCCGTAGCGGCCCTGCCCGCCCGCGGCCACGGCGCGCAACCACAAGTCCTCCGGCGTGACCGCGGACGGCAGCGGCCACGTTCCGGGCTGGTCACCGAAGGCGGCGGCGGCCAGCGTCCGGCCAATCACAAAAGTGTGACGAGTTTCAATCACGGCGATGGGAGTAAACAGTTTGTGCTGTTCGCGTTACCGAACTGTTAATCACGATAGGCCCTGTACTAATCGCGGTTGGCCCTCCCTCGGCCTGTGAGCTGGGAAATCTCGTTCCGGTCAAGTGCCTGGTAGCACGGTGCGTGTTTCGCCATTGGGTGGCAGATGAACGCGACGTTAATTCTTTTATAACCATTACATATTTTGCCGGGCTAAGTGGCTATTGACGCAAATTCGCCGTCCGCCCTAACGTCTACGCATGACGGGTAGTCATCGGTGACGCCGCTTCATTTCAGTTGCACAATCGCTTCGCGATCCTGACCTTACTGGGCGTGCCGTGCAGAGAGGGAAACACCAATGCCACAGCCGGAGCAGCTACCTGGACCCAACGCCGACATCTGGAACTGGCAACTGCAGGGCTTGTGCCGTGGCGTTGACTCGTCGATGTTCTTCCACCCGGACGGTGAGCGCGGCCGCGCCCGCATGCAGCGTGAGCAGCGCGCCAAGGAGATGTGCCGGCGGTGCCCGGTGATCGAGGCCTGCCGTTCTCACGCGCTCGAAGTCGGTGAGCCCTATGGGGTTTGGGGTGGCTTGTCCGAATCCGAGCGCGACATGCTACTGAAGGGCGACATCGGCCGCACGCGCGGCATCCGCCGCTCGGCCTAGCGGTTTCATCAACCCGCCCGCCGGGGCGGCACTCCTTCTGCACGGCGCGGTTGAACGATTCGCCGTCGCGGTCCGTGTATTAGTCGTGGGCTGGGCCACGACCGGCTGAGTCCAATTGTCGGGCGTTCCGTCGGTCGGGGACCCCGCGTCGGTTCGCTCACGCGCACAGGAGGGTGCCGTGAAGCAACGATTACAAGCAGCAGTAACCGCGCTGGGGCAACAGAAATGGCTCGACCGGCCGAGCTATCGGCTCGAGCATGGCCTCACATTCCTATTCGCGGCCACCGGCCGATATCGAGACCGGGTGAGCAATGCGCTGCACGGCACCTGGCTCGGCCATCCACTGCACCCAGCGCTCACGTCGGTGCCGACGGGAGCGGTCACGACGACCGTAGCCATGGATGCGGCCTGCGCGCTGCCGGGGCGCGCCGCTCAACTGCGTGACGCGTCCATGTTCGCGTTGGGCGTCGGACTCGTCGGAAGCCTCGGCGCGGCCGCGACCGGCCTGACCGACTGGCAACACACCCACGAGCAGGCGCGACGGGTCGGCCTTGTGCACGGCTTGCTGAACGGGGTCGCGACGAGCCTGTACGCGCTGTCGTGGTGGGATCGCCGGCACGGGCGCCACGCGCGCGGGATGGCGACCAGCGCGCTGGGTTACGGCCTCACCCTGAGCGGCGGCTACCTGGGCGGCGTCCTGGTGTTCGGGTCGGGCACCGGGGTCGACCGCTCCGGTGATCGGCTGCGTCGGGAGCACTGGACGCCGGTGCTGCCGGCCACGGCCCTCGACGGCCAGCCGCAGCGGGTCGAGGTGGACGGCGTCGGCGTGGTTCTGTACCGCACCGACGACCGGGTGCTGGCCGTCGGCGCGCGCTGCCCTCACCTGGGTGCGCCGATGGACGACGGCTGGATCGATCGCGACCGGATCGTCTGCCCGTGGCATGGCTCCCGCTTCCACTGCGAATCGGGAGAAGTGCTGCGCGGACCCGCGACGGCGGCGCTGCCGCATTACCCGATACGCATCCGCGAAGGATTCGTCGAGGTGCGCGGAGTGACGAAATGAACGCTTACGAAGTGCTTTTCGAACACCACAAAGTCTTGCGCGGGTTCTGCAAGGAGATCACCGCGCTCCCCCCGGATAGCGGCGAACGCCAGGATGCCCTCGACGAATTGTTGATCGAACTCGACATCCACATGCGGATCGAGGACGACCTGTTCTATCCGGCGGTGTCGGAGGCAAGCGCACTGGTCGCGATCGCCCACGCCGAGCACCGCCAGGTCTGGGATCAGCTGGCAGTGCTCCTTCGGACGCCGCCGACCGCGCCGCAATACGAGGACGAATGGCACTCGTTCGTCACCGTTCTGGACGCCCACGCCAGCGAAGAGGAGCGCGACTTGTGCCCGGCCCCAATAGATTTGAGCGCTGACATGCTCGAAACACTCGGTGAGCGGATGCTCGAGCGCATGGACCGACTACGTCGTTCCACCATCAACACGCTCCGCGTCCGCGGCCGAACGGCCATGCTGAGTTTGCTGTAATCGTTTCGACCGCGACTAATCGGGGTACGACGGGCCCATGAAGAACAAGGGCGTATCCTTCACGACCGCGGTGCTTGCCGTGACCATTGCACCGTTGGCCGCATGCGCAAATCAGCAGGGTGGCCAGGCCACCAGTTCGACGTCCTCGAGCGCGCCGCCCGGCACGGAGCGGATGACCACGCAGTTGAAGAGCGCCGACGGAAACCAGGTCGGCACCGCCACCATCGATTTCGCGAACGGCTACGCGACGGTCACCGTGGAGACCGGAGCCAATCAGGTTCTTAGCCCGGGCTTTCACGGGCTGCAAATCCATTCGGTGGGCAAATGCGACGGTGACTTCGAGTCCGCGGGAAGCGTCTACCAGGCGCCGGACCACACGGGTTTTCCGGCCAGCGGCGACCTGACCGCATTGCAGGTGCGCAACGACGGCTCGGCCAAGCTCGTCACCACCACCAACCTGTTGACCGCCTCGGACCTGCGCAACAGCTCGGGGACCGCGCTCGTCGTGCACCAGACCGCGGACAACCTGAGCACGAGCTCCACCGGTGAATCCGGCAAGCGGGTGGCCTGCGGCGTATTGGCAGCGGCGTCCGCGACGACGACGTCGTCCACGTCGACAACGACCAGCATCACGACGATCACGACGACGACCGAAGTGCCGCCGCCGTCCACGAGCACGAGCACCGTCACCGTGACCAGCAGCCCCGGCTACACGTCGACACTGCCAACCACGACCGCGACGACGCCGCCGAGCCTTCCGCCCGGCACCCGCTGACGGCAGGCGGCGCGGATCACGCTAACGGCAGACATGCGCTGCACCGCGCCCCTAGGGTGCTGACATGCAGACGGTGCTGTTCACGCTCGGGCTGGTCCTCTTCCTGATCGGCCTGCTCACCGGATTCGCCGTCGCGGCGCTGAAGAATCCGCGCATGGCGCTGTCGAGCCACCTCGAGGCCGTCCTCAACGGCATGTTCCTCGTGCTGATCGGCCTGCTCTGGCCCCACCTCCACCTGAGTTACGCCTGGGGCGTTACGGCCGTCGTGTTGATCGTGTACGCCGCCTACGCGAACTGGCTCGCGACCCTGCTCGCGGCGGCGTGGGGCGCCGGCCGCAGGCTCGCGCCGATCGCGGCGGCCGACCACGAGGCCGCGGCGGCGAAGGAGCGGGTCGTCAGCTTCCTGTTGCTGTCACTGGCCGTGGCGATCATAGCGGGCGTGGTCATCGTCATCGTCGGGATCTGACGGCCCGGGATTTTGGCGCCGGCCGACGAACGCTCGTGCTTAGGTCGGGTGGTGGAAAACCTCGTTCAGTTGTTTCGCGACACGGTCGCGGCCCGGATCGCGGTGGCCGCCCTGCTCGGAGTCGCCGCGGCGCTCGCGGTGGGCAACGCGTTGGGGTGGCGATTCGCGCTGGCCGGCTGGATCGTCACCGCGGGTGTCTACGTGGTGTGGACGCGGCTGCTGCTGGGCGGTATGGACGCCGATCAGACCTGCAGATACGTGACGAGGGAGGACCCCACTCGGTGGGTGGCCGACGCGGTCATCGTGTCCGCGAGCGTCGCGAGCCTGGGCGGGGTCGGTTACGTGGTGGCCGCTGCATCGCATTCGGGCCCCGAGAAGGTAGCGGCCGCCGTCGTCGGCGTCTTGACCGTTGCGGCGTCCTGGTTCGCCGTACACACCTTGTTCACCGTGCACTACGCGCGCCTCTATTACTCCGACGGGCCCGGGGGAATCAACTTCCACGACCCGGAGCCACCCCGCTTTCGCGACTTTGCCTATGTCGCCTTCACCGTCGGCATGACCTTTCAGGTGTCGGACACCGAGATCGGACTGACATCGATCAGGGCGACGGTGTTGCGCCACGCGTTGCTGTCCTACCTCTTCGGCGCGGTCGTCTTGGCGGTCACCGTCAACTTGATCGCGGGGCTGGGCGCCAAGGCTTGATCATGCCGAGAAGGATGACGCGTAACCGGCACCTCACCGCGCGTCGACGACCGGCTTCAGCGCCTCGCCCACCGCAGTGACGACACCGGGTGTGTAGCGGTGCGTCGGCAGGTTGACGATCACGCCGTCGATGCCCACGTCAATGATCCGGCGCTTGATCTCGTCGGCGATCCGGTCGATGGTGCCGGTGACCGCCCGCCCACCGCGGGCCTCCCCGATGTCGCTGGGCGCGCCGTACCCGTCGACGACGACGGTCAGCAACGCGCTGGTCTCCAACGTGGACGGATCACGGTCGATTTCGGCGCAGCGCTGCCGCAGCACCTCCAGCTTGGCGGGCAGCTGGTCGATGTCGGCGATGATGTTGAGGTGGTCGGCGTAGCGGGCGGCCAGCCGGAACGTCTTCTTCTCCCCGCTGCCACCGAGCATGACCGGGATGTGGTCGCGGTAACGGGGCTCGTTGATCGCGCTTTCCGTGCGATACCACTTGCCGGTGAAGGTGGGGCGCTCGCCGTGCAGCATCGGCACGATGATGTCGAGCGCCTCCTGCAGCTTCTCGAATCGCTCGGTGAACGTGCCGAACTCGAAGCCCAGCTGCTGGTGCTCCAACTCGAACCAGCCCGCCCCGATGCCGAGGATCGCCCGGCCTGCGCTCACGACGTCGAGGGTGGTGATCGCCTTCGCGAGCAGGGTCGGGTTGCGGTAGGTGTTGCCGGTCACCAATGTCGACAGCTGCACCCGCTCCACCGAGGCGGCCAGGGCACCGAGCGCGGTGTAGGCCTCCAGCATGGGCTCGTCGGGCTCGCCGAGGCCCGGTAGCTGGTAGAAGTGGTCCATCAACAGGACGGTGTCGAAGCCGGCGCTTTCGGCCTCGCGGGCCTGGGCTTGGACGGCGGGAAACAGTTCGGCGACTGGTGTGCCGTAGGAGAAGTTGGGAATTTGTAGTCCGAGGCGAATGGTCACGCACGACTGCAACACGGCCGCGCGTCGTTTCCATTCCGACCGTCGGGGCTAAATCAGTTACCTGTGCGCGAATTCGGCGAGCTCGGCACTGACCGGCGCGGGATTCGCTAGGGGCACATGAAGCTGATCGGCGGGCAATGCCGGATGGTGATCGCTTCGATCGGCGGGTTGTCGCCGTCCCAGATCGAGGTCGGCCGGCCCTGCATGGTGACGTTGCCCATCCCGTATTGGGTCGGATACCAGGTGTGGCAGACACTCCAATCCCAGTCGATGTACTGGTTCACCACGTAGGGCATCTGCTTCGGGTCGCCCGGGCACCAGCGGTGCGGTTCCATCGTGTCCGCGTGAGCGACGCCCACACCCCACCCGGTTAGCGCGGTACTCCCCGCCAGCACTGCGGAGGCGGTGAGTCGCTTCGTCACGTGGGCAAGCGGCATGATGGCTGTCCTCTCTGGTGTCTTGGTGGAAACCAGTGCACAAGCCCCGCCTGGCTACCGATCCCAACAAACCGAATCCGGGGAATCAACAGCCTTGAGTACGCTCGGGCCCGATCCGGCCGTCTGCATCCGGCAGGTGGTACGAGTGCACGCTTATGACTTGGCGCCAAAACAGCCTGCGACTGCGGCCCATCGTCTCGCTACGGGCCTGGAATCCTTGCCGATGCGTCTGAGCTAGATGAACGCGGGCATCGATTCCCAGCCTCGGACAGCCGACGCTGATGATAAGTGTGCGTTCTGGGTGTCGATGTCCCATTCGGGGAAGCGCTTGAGGATTTCCTCGAGCGCGATTCGTGCCTCCAGCCTGGCGAGTGCCGCTCCTAGGCAGAAGTAGTACAGCGGCGACTCCTCGCGCAGCCGCCGGAACATTGGGTAGGGATCGGCGAGAAGTTCCACATCGTAGGGGTCGTACCGAATGTCGTTGACCTCAGTTACGGTCATGGTCCGTCCTCCTGGTGCAGTGGAACCGGCCGCGATTCCTCGATGTATCACAGCAGACCCAGCGCCGACTGACAAGACAAATCAGAGTAAAATGTCGCGTCATTGTTGACTGTTGCGGATTCGCGCGGTGTGGTGAAGAGGAACTCCTGCGCGGCAGGCGCGCACTCGCTCTTGAGATTTCGTATGAACTGGCATGTTCGAAGCGACAAGATATCGTTGACCTCGGCCCCAGTTCGCAATACCTTTAACTTCAGGTTGTCACGTCATGCCGAACTGGAGCACGATGATGGGCCTTGCCCTTGCGTAGCCATGGATGGTCGGGCCACACGCCGGCCTCCGATGAGGAAGCCGTCAACAGGATTCTGGACGCGGTTGACTCCTTGGTTGCCGAAGGCGGATCGGCCATCCGCGTCAGCGACCTGGCCCGCGTTCTGGGAGTGAGCCGCCAGACCATCTACCGTTACTTTCCTGGGGCTGAAGCGCTTCTGGTCGGCAGTCAGATGCGTTCGGCTGACGGCTTTCTCGATCGTTTAGCCGATCACCTGCGTGGGTGGACAAATCCGGCGGCTGCCGTCGTCGAGGGCGTAGCATTCGCGGCCGAGGAGTTCGCCGACGACCCGCTGATGGCGCGGTTCCTAGAGACACGGTTACCGGGTGGCACGTCAGCCTCGTTCACCGCCGGTGCGGCATTTGCTCTCGGACGAGAAATGTTCCGGCGATATGACGTCGACTGGGCCGCCCATGGCTTCGACGACGCTGCGATGGACGACCTCATCGAACTCGCTGTACGCACACTTCAGTCGGTTCTGCTCGATCCTCCCGAGCGGCCACTCAACCCAGTGGCACTCCGCAGTCTCGTGGGCAGATGGCTTGGACCGGCCGTCCTCTACCACCAGCTGACCCGCGACATCGATGCACTAACCGCTCTCACGCATGCCAGGCAACTGACTTCCAGCGCTCGCGGATCAGCCAAATTGGCGTGACCAGAGCGCATTCAGCCACCCGGAGCTACCAACCCCAACCCGCAACGCTGTCACCTGTACCCACTGATGAACGGCTCTCGTTTGAGGCCGCGGCCTAGCCATAGGCAAAGCGAAGGCCCCCGTTCCGAAGCGGATACGGGGGCCTCGCTGTTCCTACTGACTAGTGGTGGTGATGTCCGTGACCGTGGCCGTGGTCGTCGTGCTCGTCGGCCGGCTTGTCAACGACCGCGGTCTCGGTGGTCAGCACCATGCGCGCCACCGACGCGGCGTTGAGCACCGCGGACCGGGTCACCTTGACGGGGTCAATCACGCCGTCGGCGATCAAGTCGCCGTAGGTGAGCTTGTCGGCGTTGAGCCCGTGCCCGGCCGGCAACTCGCTGACCTTGCTCACCGCGACCGCACCGTCCAGGCCGGCGTTGGTGGCGATCCAGTACAGCGGTGCCGCGAGCGCCTCGGCGAACACCGCGACGCCCGCCGCCTGGTCGCCGGTCAGCGACTCGCGCAGCTCCTTCAGCGCGTTGCGCGCGCCGATGAGCGCCGACCCGCCACCCGCGACGATGCCCTCCTCGACGGCGGCCTTGGCGGCCGCGACGGCATCCTCGACGCTCTCCTTGCGTTCCTTGAGCGCCGTCTCCGTGGCCGCACCCACTTTGATCACGGCCACGCCGCCGGCCAGCTTGGCCAGCCGCTCCTGCAGTTTCTCGCGGTCCCAGTCGGAATCGCTCTTCTCGATCTCGGCGCGCAGCTGCTTGATCCGGTCGGCGACCGCATCCTTGGAGCCGCCCCCGTCGACGATGATGGTGTCGTCCTTGCTCACCACCACGCGGCGGGCCGAGCCCAGCACGTCGGTGCCGACCTCGCGCAGCAGCAGGCCGGCGTCGGGGTTGACCACCTGGCCTCCGGTGACCACGGCCAGGTCCTCGAGGAACGCCTTGCGGCGGTCGCCGAAGAACGGCGCCTTCACGGCAACCGCCTTGAGCGTCTTGCGAATCGAGTTGACCACCAGCGTCGCCAGCGCCTCGCCCTCGATGTCCTCGGCGATGATCAGCAACGGCTTACCCGACTCGGCCACCTTCTCCAGCATGGGCAGCAGGTCGGGCAACGAGCTGATCTTCTCCTGGTGCAACAGGATCAGCGGGTCGTCCAGCACGGCTTCCTGCGAGTCGAAGTCGGTGACGAAATACGCCGACAGGAAACCCTTGTCGAAACCGACGCCCTCGGTGAACTCGAGCTCGGTGCTCAGCGTCGAAGACTCTTCCACGCTGACCACGCCGTCGGCGCCGACCTTGGTCATCGCCTCACCGACCAGCTCGCCGAGGTGCTGGTCGCGCGACGAGACGGTCGCCACCTGAGCGATGCCGTCCTTGCCGGACACCGGGGTGGCCGCCGCCAGCAGCGCCTCGGACGCGGCGTCGGCCGCCTTGGAGATGCCCACGCCGAGCTCGATCGGGTTGGCGCCCGCCGCAACCAGCCGCAGGCCGGCCTTGACCAGCGCCTGCGCCAGCACGGTCGCGGTCGTGGTGCCGTCACCCGCCACGTCGTTGGTCTTGGTCGCCACCGACTTCACCAGCTGGGCACCCAAGTTCTCGAATGGGTCTTCCAGGTCGATCTCACGCGCGACGGTCACGCCGTCGTTGGTGACGGCCGGGCCGCCGAATGCCTTGGCCAGCACCACATGCCGGCCGCGTGGCCCCAGTGTCACCCGGACCGCGTCGGCGAGCGCGTTGACGCCGGCCTCGATGGCGCGGCGCGCGGTCTCGTCGTACTCAATGATCTTGCTCATCAGGCTCCTTTAAGAAGGGCGATAACGCGTGCCGCCCCGGAAATCACCCGCGAACATGCGCGGGGATCGCCGGGGCGGGCCACGGTGCTTACTTCGATACGACGGCCAGCACGTCGCGCGCCGACAGGATCAGGTACTCCTCGCCGTTGTACTTGATCTCGGTGCCGCCGTACTTGCTGTAGATGACGGTGTCACCTTCCGAGACGTCGAGCGGGATCCGCTTCTCGCCGTCCTCGTCCCAGCGGCCGGGACCGACGGCGACGACGGTGCCTTCCTGCGGCTTCTCCTTGGCGGTGTCAGGAATGACCAGACCGGACGCGGTCGTGGTCTCGGCCTCGTTGGCCTGCACGAGAATCTTGTCCTCGAGTGGCTTGATGTTCACCTTCGCCACGATTGGAGCCCTCCACTAGTTAGATCGGGTCCGGGGCGGTTGCCCCGGAATTATCAAGGGATTCGGCAGTCGTCCGAGCCCGAGCGCCGTCGTCGCGGGTGCCGGCACAGGGTTTGGCCGATTGCCACCTAGCACTCTATACACGAGAGTGCTAGCACTCAAGGGCACCCCGCTGCGTAGCGGGTATTCGCTAAGGGCGATCAGCTCACCTGGGCTTTTACCACCGGCAGGCCCGGGTCGCTGGCCGCATCCAGCGGCGAGGGCGGCGCCCCGGCGGCCACCAGGTGCGCGGCGAAGGAGGCGATCATCGCCCCGTTGTCGGTGCAGAGCCGCGGCCTCGGAATCCGCAGCGTCAGGCCGGCCGCCGCGCAGCGCTGCTCGGCCAACTCCCGCAGCCGTGAATTTGCGGCCACTCCCCCGGCGATCAGCAGCGTCGAGACGCCGAGCCGGGTCGCCGCCCGCACCGCCTTCATGGTCAGCACGTCGGCGACAGCCTCCTGGAAACCCGCGGCGACATCGGCGTTCACCGCGTCGGGGTGACTCTCCAGATAGCGCGCGACGGCCGTTTTGAGCCCGGAGAAGCTGAAAGCGTACGGGTCGTCGGCGGGGCCGGTCATGCCGCGCGGGAAGGCGGGGATCTCTGCAGCCTCCCGGCCGCAGCTGCGGGCCAGCTCGTCGAGCACCCTGCCGCCGGGGTAGCCCAGGCCCAGCAGCCGGGCCACCTTGTCATAGGCCTCGCCCGCGGCGTCGTCGACCGTGCTGCCCAGCTCGACGATCGGTTCGCCGAGGGAACGCACGTGCAGGAGGTGCGTGTGGCCGCCGGACACCAGTAGCGCCACGCACTCGGGCAGCGGCCCGTGTTCGTAGACGTCGGCGGCCAGGTGGCCGCCCAGGTGGTTCACGGCGTAGAACGGCACCCCCCACGCGGCCGCATACGCCTTGGCCGCGGCGACTCCGACCAGCAGCGCGCCGGCCAGGCCGGGCCCGATCGTGGCGGCGACGATGTCGGGCTTGCCCAGGCCGGCCGCCGCCAGGGCGCGGCGCATGGTGGGGCCGAGGGCCTCCAGATGCGCCCGCGACGCGATCTCGGGGACCACGCCGCCGAAGCGGACGTGTTCGTCGACGCTGGACGCCACCTCGTCGGCCAGTAGCGTCACGGTGCCGTCATCGTCGAGCCGCGCGATGCCGACTCCCGTTTCGTCGCAGGAGCTTTCGATGGCCAGGATGATCATTGGGCGCCCCGGCGCATGGTGTAGGCGTCGGCGCCGCTGGCACGGTAGTAGCGCCGGCGCAGGCCGATCCGCTCGAACCCGACGCTTTGGTACAGCGCGATGGCCGCCCCGTTGTCGGTGCGGACCTCCAGGAAGACGACGCCTCCCTCGGCGAAGACCAGCAGCTCCTCGAGCAGGCGGCGGCCGATGCCCCGCCCCTGATACGCGCCGTCCACGCCGATGGTGTGCACCTCGTACTCGAACGGTGGGGTGCGGCCCAGCCGCGAGATTCCGGCATACCCGACGAGGACGCCGCCGACCCGCGCGGCCACGTAATGGTTGTGCGGGCTGGCCAGTTCCCGGTTGAAGGCCGCGGCCGGCCACGGGTCGTCGCCGTCGAACAGCTGCCTTTCCAGCTCCGCGCAGCGCGCCGCGTCGGCGGGGGTCAGCGCACCGAGCGTCACGGGCTCGCTCGTGGCCGTCATCCGCGCGCCGCCATGGGTTTGGCGTCCGGGCGGCGCAGATACAGCGCCACCAACGGCAATGGGCGTTGCGACCAGTCGGGCACGGCGGCGACGAGCCCGGCCGGGGTGGGGTAGACCGGCCCGCGGTGCGGCAGGCCGAACGGCTCGGCATGCTCCTTGGAGCCGGCCACCGCCTGCGCGCCGCCGGGATCGACGTCGACCGGAGCGTTGACCCCCGGTCCGTCCATGCGGAACCCGTCGCGGTAGCGCGCCCAGTAGACCTCGCGCCTGCGGGCGTCGGTGACCACCAGCACCTCGCCGGTGGTACGCACCCCGATGGCATCCAGGCTGCACACGCCGCGCACCGGGATGCCCAGCGCATGGCCGTAGGCGGCGGCGGTGGCCATCCCGACCCGCAGGCCGGTGAAGGGGCCGGGGCCGCAGCCCACCACGACGGCGTCCAGGTCACCCATGGTCAGCCCGGCGTCGGCGAGGGCGGCCACCACGTTCGGGGTGAGCCGTTCGGCGTGCGCCCGGGCGTCGACGGTGACCCGCT
>NZ_LZJG01000551.1:0-579 GCF_001667785.1 Mycobacterium sp. E3247
CACCCAGGGCGCCGACGTCGAGCGCGAGTACTACTTCAACGACCACGGCGCCCAGATCGACCGCTTCGCCAACTCGCTGATCGCCGCCGCCAAGGGCGAACCGACGCCCGAGGACGGCTATGCGGGCGCCTACATCAACGACATCGCCGCGCAGGTGCTGGCCAAGGCGCCCGACGCGCTGAGCCTGCCGGCTGCCGAGATGCACGAGACGTTCCGCGAAATCGGTGTCGACCTGATGTTCACCCACATCAAGGAGTCGCTGCACGAGTTCGGCACCGACTTCGACGTCTACACCCACGAAGACTCGATGCACACCAGCGGCCGCGTCGATCAGGCCATCGCCCGGCTGCGCGAGACCGGCAACATCTACGAAAAGGATGGCGCAACCTGGTTGCGCACCAGTGCCTTTGGGGACGACAAGGACCGCGTCGTGATCAAGAGCGACGGTAAGCCGGCCTACATCGCGGGCGACATCGCCTACTACCTGGACAAGCGGCAGCGCGGCTTCGACCTGTGCATCTACATGCTCGGCGCCGACCACCACGGATACATCGCCCGGCTCAAGGCCGTGGCCGCCGC
>NZ_LZJG01000552.1:0-876 GCF_001667785.1 Mycobacterium sp. E3247
GCTCGATCTCGAGCACCTTCTTCCCGAGGATGGTGTCCGTCTTGATCGCGAGCCGGCTCTCGGTGCCGATGGTGTTGCCGCCGACGGAGAATTTGATCCGGACATGGTCGCCGTCGATCTCGAGCGCCTCGACCTTGCCGACATTCACACCGGAGATGCGGACCTTGTCGCCCTTGTTGAGTTGGCCGGTGTCGGTGAATTGTCCGTAATAGCTGGGACTGGCGAACATCATCGGGATGCTGGTGAAGCTTTGGCCGACGGCGACCACGAGCACGAGCACGGTGATGCCCATCAGGCCGACCCGGTTGCGGTTGAATTCGGTGAGCGTTCTCATTGGGGCGTGCACCTGCCGGTGGGCTGCTGCCAGAGGCGGACCGAGCGGACCGGGCCGCCGGACTGCAGTCCGTTCCACCTGATCGTGAGGTCGCAGACGTAGAAGTTGACCCAGTCCCCGTAGAGGCCGATGCTGCGTCCGATGAGGTTGAGCGCGGTCGGGGTCTTGTGGATCAGGTCGCCGAGCTGATCGCGTTGGTCGACGAGCGGTTGCTGAAGAGCCTGCAGGTAGTTGATCGCCTTGTGCAGCAGAGCGCGGTTGTCGGCGAGGAGGTCGGCCACCGTTCCGGCGGCGTTGCTGATGTTCGCGGTGCCGGCGGCCAGCGGGTCGGCGTGGTTTTGCAGCCCGGTGATCAGTCTCTCGAAGTTGTCGACGGTCTGGTCGAACTCCTTGCGATGCCGAACGGTGGTGTCCAGCACGGTGTTCAGGTTCTTGACCACCTCGCCGATCGCCTCGTCGCGCTCAGCGATGTGCGCGGTCAGCTGCGCGGTCTGGTCGAGGATGTCGTTGATGGTGCCGCCCTGACCCTGAAACACGGTGAT
>NZ_LZJG01000553.1:0-6706 GCF_001667785.1 Mycobacterium sp. E3247
TTGCCGGACTTCAGACCGGAGATGTTGGTGAAGACCGCCTGATAGCCGGTGCGGTCCTCGAAGCGCAACTGCCCGAAGACCGCGATCAGCGTGAACGTGAACACGAGGCAGATGGCCGTGAAGAGCGCGACGCGCGCGATGATCCCGGAAAGGTTCTTTCTCATGGGGGCGGCTGCCCCCCGCGGAAGAAGTAGCGTGGCGCCTCGGGCGGGTTCTTGGTGGTCGGGAAGTAGTTCGACCACCAGGGGTTGCCGGCGGCGACGTTGGTGCGGATCTCGTTCGGAGCGGCGCCCCAGCCGGTGTCGGTGACCAGCGCGCGCACCGGGAAGTTGGCGCTCGGGTCCGGCAACGAACCACAGCTGGGACGACCGCCCGGACCGCCGGTCGCGTTCACCTTGGGCAGGTGTTTGGGGTACCGGTACGGGTCGTCGCCGAAGAGCAGCCCGGCGTCCATGATGAACGAATAGCCGTTGCCCCCCAGCATGTCCCGACCGCCGTGGTCCACGTACCACTGCGCGCCCTGGAACAGGCAGGTGAAGGTCGGCGAGTATTTGTTCAGCAGCGCCATGGTCGGGTCGAGCAGGTTCACCGAATGCACGATGTCGGCCTCGTTGCGGCCGATGACGTTGATTCCGGCCTGACTGAAGCCCGCCGCCGACAACAACAGCGTGTCGAGCGACCGCTGGTTTTCGGTGAGCGTGGAGCTGGTGGTCGCGGCCGAGTCGAGGATCGACAGAATGTCTTGTGCCGCATCGGAATAGATGTCCGCCGTCTTGGCGAACAGCCGCCAGTCCCGGTGGATCGTGTCCATCCGGGGGTTGACGGTCAGCAGGACGTCGTTTGCATCGGTGATCGCCTGGCCGATCCGTTCCCCCTTGCCGCGCACCGACTGCGCGAACGCCGACAGGATCGCGTTCAGCTTGGCCGGGTCGATGGCCTGGACCACGCCCTGCAGATTCTCGAAGACCGTGTTCACTTCGACGGTGACGTTGCGGGAGTGCAGCACCGCGCCCTGCTTCAACGGTGTCGGACTGGGGTGCTCGGGCACGATCAGGTCGACGTACTTGGAGCCGAAGGCGGTGGTCGACTTGATCTCGGCCTCGAGGTTGCTCGGCAGATATTTGAACGGGCCGGGCTGAATTTTGAGTTGCAGCTGAGCCGCTTTCACGTCGGTGCCGATGGACGCGACCTGTCCCACCTCCACGCCGCGCAGCTTGACTTTGGCTCCGGTTTCCATGACGAGCCCCGCCCGGTTCGACACCAACGTGAGCGGGACGAAATCCTGGAATTTGCCGGAGAATGACGCGGCGGTGAGCGCGACCAGTCCCCCGATCAGGACGAACAAGGTCGGCGCCCACCAGATCGGGTCGATCTTGCTCTCGCGGACCCTGTTGCTCGCGCCGGGCCCACTGCTGTCGTAGTTGCTCATGCAGTCATCCCGACAGGTTGAAGTTGCCGGACTGCCCGTACACGGACAACGAAATCGCCAGGCAGACAAACGCCGTGACGATCATCGACGACCGCACCGAACGGCCGACGGCCTCCCCGACCCCGGCGGGACCGCCGGTCGCGGTGAAACCGTAATAGGTGTGCACGACCATCACACCGGTCGCCATGGTGAGGGCCGCCAGGAAGGACCAGAACAAGTCGGTGGGACGCAGGAACGTGGAGAAGTAGTGCTCGTAGACGCCGCGGGATTGGCCGTAGCTGTAGATCGTCAGGAACTTGGCCGCGATGAACGACATCAGCACCGCGACGGCGTAGAGCGGGATGACGACCAGGATCCCGGCGATGATCCGTGTCGACGACAGATACGTGATGGCGCGAATACCCATCACTTCCAGCGCGTCGATCTCCTCGTTGATCCGCATGGCCCCCAGTTGCGCCGTCGCACCGGCGCCGATCGTGGCCGCCAGGGCCAGGCCTGCGGTGCAGGGCGCGATCATCCGAACATTCAAGAAAGCCGACAGAAAACCAGTCAACGCCTCGACCCCGACGTTGGACAACGTGTCGTAGCCCTGGACAGCAACCAGGGCGCCGGTGGTCAGGGTCAGGAAACCGATGATGCCCACCGTGCCCCCGATCACCGCCAAAGCACCGGTGCCCATTCCCATTTCGGCGATCAATCGCAACAGTTCGCCCGGATAGCGTCGCACCGCATCGGCGGTGTTGGCCAAGGATCGGCCGTAGAACGCGGTCTGTTCACCGAGATTACGGGCGTAATCCGTCGCCCTCGGTCCGAGGTTGGTGAACCACGTTGGTTCTCGGGCTGCGTCGGTCATTTGGCGGTGACCTTCACGCCCAGCGCGGTGAGGATGATGTTGATGAAGAACAGCGCCATGAAGGAGAAGACGACGGTTTCGTTGACGGCATTGCCGACGCCGGTGGGACCACCGCCCACGGAAAGGCCCTTGTAGCAGGCGATCAGGCCCGCCGACAACCCGAACAAAGTTGCCTTGATGAGCGACGTGACTACTTGGGGCAGCCCCGTGACGAGTGTCATTCCCGCGACGAACGCACCGGGGGTGACGTGCTGGACGAAGACCACGAAGACGTAGCTGCCCACCAAGCCGGTGACAGCCACCACCGAGTACAGCAGGACCGCGACGAAAGTCGCGGCGATGATGCGGGGAACCACCAGGGCCTGGATCGGATCGACGCCGATCACCTTCATCGCGTCGATTTCCTCGCGGATGGTGCGGGCGCCGAGGTCGGCGCACATCGCCGTCGACCCGGCACCGGAGACCACCATCGCCGTGACGACCGGACCGACCTGTGTGACCGAGGCCAGACCCGCGCCGGCGCCGGACAGGTCACCGGCGCCGATCTCGACCAGCAAGATGTTCAGGACGAACACGATGAGGACCGTGTACGGGATGGACAGCATGATCGTCGGAAAAATGGACACTCGGGCGACGAACCAGATCTGCTCGAGCAACTCCCGCCAGGCCCAAGGACCCCGCACCGCGGCGATCAACGCCTGGGCGCTGAGCACAAAGAAATCGCCCAACGCGTTCATGGGCTTGGCGATGGTGGTCCCTTTCATCGGGCTCGCTCAGCCCGACCGCCGTCCATATGACTCAAACCTGTTTTCCGTTCTCTTAACGCAATTAATCTGCTCGCAATTAGCCGACTCGAGCGGCTTTTTTACACGCCGAACCGCGATGTCACGTTGCGCGCATAGACCACGCGAGGAATTTACGGGCAAGACTATGACCGCGTCAGGGTTGCAATCACTAAGAAGAAATCAGGCAAGCGGCATGTGACCCTGGGGTCAGGTCCCGTATCTCCGGCCCGCACTCGGTCCGGCTGCAGCGCATAACCCCCGGATATGACCGTCATCAGCGGTCGCGCGGCGACCGTGTCAAACCACCGTTAGCACCGCCGGCGGCGCGCGGGGCCCACCCGGCCGACATGCGGCCGACGTCACATTTGTTCCGAAGCGGTTCGGCAGCGGGGACGCGGAATAGGAACTCGTTACCCGACGAGTTTCCATGTTCTGACAACCTGGTTGAGCACTCACGGCCACCGTCCCGTTCGGCTATCGCCGCCAATCGACACAGTTCGGACAATCGGTGTTCACGGCAAGGATTACCTTCAGGGTGAGCGGAAAACGCAGTACCTGCGCAAGCACTTCCGTGCCGATAGGCTGACACGGTGACCGACGCCCCGTCCTCCTACTTGGTGCTCGCGTCGCAGCGGAGCGGCAGCACGCTGCTCGTCGAGTCGCTGCGCGCGACCGGCGTCGCCGGCGAGCCGCAGGAGTTCTTCCAGTACCTGCCGGCCACCAGCCAGGCGCCACAGCCCCGCGAGTGGTTCGCCGGCGTGGAGGACGAGTCGATCCTGCGCCTGCTCGACCCGCTCGATGTCGGGACCCCGGACCTCGCGCCCCCCGAGATCTGGCGCGACTACATCCGCACCGTCGGCAGGACGCCGAACGGCATATGGGGCGGCAAGCTGATGTGGAACCAGACGCCGCTGTTGTTGAACCGCGCCAAGAATCTGCCGAATCGCAGCGGCGACGGCCTGCTGGCCGCGATCACCGACGTGGTGGGTGAGGAACCGCTGTTCATCTATGTGCATCGCCCCGATGTGATTTCGCAGGCGGTGTCGTTCTGGCGGGCGGTGCAGACGCGGGTGTGGCGGGGGCGGCCCGACCCGGCTCGCGATGCGCGGGCCACTTATCACGCCGGCGCGATCGCACACGTCGTGACCATGCTGCGCGCCCAGAACGAGGGCTGGCGAAATTGGTTCGCCGAGGAAGACGTCAAGCCCATGGAGATTCCGTATCCGGTGTTGTGGCGCAACCTGACTCAGGTGGTGGCCGCCATCCTGGAGGCATTGGGGCTCGACCCGCGGCTGGCGCCCGAGCCCGTGCTCGAACGTCAGGCCGACCAGCGCTCCGATGAGTGGGTGGACCGGTACCGTGCGGACGCCGAGAAGCTCGGCCTGCCAACCTGACCAAAGCCGAAACCGCGCTTCTAAATTCAGCACGAGCCAATCACTTTCCCCGGGCCGTCCCAGACGCCACCATTCGCTCAGCAGCGTGTGGCGTCCCAGGCCGCCGTGGTGATCGAGGAGCGGTGATCGTGAGTGAAGGCGTGCCGACCGACGGCGGCGACAAAGAGATCGCGCAACGGCCGGGCTGGGCCGCGAGGCTCGGTTCGATATCGGTGGACTGGTGGGCTACCGCGGTGGCCGGCGTGATCGTCGCGTTGGCGGTGGCCGACGTGCTCCCGAAGATCCCGTGGTGATCGCGTGAGCACGGTTCGTGTCGAACCCGACGAAACATCGGCCGACGCCACTTTTACCAGTGCACGCCCGCTGGACTACGTGCCGGGCATTCTGCTCCTGATCGGGGTCGGCGTGCTGGGCAAGTACGCGCAAATCTGGTGGAACACCCTGGCCAAGCACCACCACTGGACGGTGCCCGACATCGAATACGTGTTGTGGGCCATCGTGATTGGGCTGCTCATCACCAACACCATCGGTCTGCATCCGATCTTCCGGCCCGGCGTGCAGACGTACGAATTCTGGCTCAAGGTCGGAATCGTGGCGCTGGGTTCGCGATTCGTCCTCGGAGACATCGCCAAGCTGGGCGGCATCAGCCTGGTGCAGATTCTGGTGGACATGACGATCGCGGGGACCATCATCATCGTCGTGGCACGAGCGTTCGGGCTTTCGGGCAAGCTCGGGTCGCTATTAGCGATCGGCACGTCGATCTGCGGCGTATCCGCGATCGTGGCCGCCAAGGGTGCGATCCGCGCCCGCAACTCCGATGTCAGCTACGCGATCGCGGCGATTCTGGCCCTCGGCGCGGTATCGCTGTTCGTGCTGCCGCCGTTGGGGCACGCGATCGGGCTGACCGATCACGAATTCGGGTTGTGGGCGGGACTTTCGGTGGACAATACCGCCGAGACCACGGCCACCGGGTATCTGTACTCCGACCACGCCGGCAAGATCGCCGTGCTCGTGAAATCGACGCGAAACGCGCTGATCGGGTTCGTGGTCCTGGGATTCGCCCTGTATTGGGCCGCGCGCGGGCAGGCCGACGAGATCGCGCCGGGGGCGAAGGCCAAGGCCGCGTTCATCTGGGAGAAGTTCCCGAAATTCGTGCTGGGCTTCCTCGTGGTTTCCGCGATCGCGACCGCGGGCTGGTTGACGAAGGGCCAAACCGCCAACCTCGCCAACGTGTCGAAATGGGCGTTCCTGCTGACCTTCGCCGGTGTCGGGCTGAACACCGACATTCGCCAGATCGCGCGCACCGGGTGGCGCCCGCTGGTCGTCGCCGTCATCGGCCTTACCGTCGTCGCGACGATCTCCCTGGGAATCGTGCTGCTTACGTCACGCGTGTTCGGTTGGTACGCGGGCGGTTAGCCGTGCGCTAGCCGCGGCCGGGGCGGCTACCCGACGTTGGTGCCGCCCTCGGCGATCCGGCGCACCGCGCGCAAGAAGACGTCGATCTCCTCGAACGTGTTGTAGAACGCGAACGACGGGCGAACGGTGGCCTCCAACCCGAGGCGCCGCAGGGCCGGCTGCGCGCAGTGATGACCGGCGCGCACCGCGATGCCCTCGGCATTGAGCGCCTTGCCCACCTCCAGCGGCTCGTGTCCCGCCAGTACGAAGGACAGCACACTGGCCTTCTCGGTCGCCGTACCGACCAGCCGGACGCCGGGGATGTCGGCGAGGCGCGGCGTCGCGTACTCGAGCAGCGCGTGCTCGTAGGCCGCGATCCGCTCGATGCCCAACCGCTGCACGTAGCGCAGCGCCTCGGTCAACCCGACCGCGTCGGCGATGTTGCCGGTGCCCGCCTCGAACTTGGTCGGCGGCCCCTGATAGAGCGAGCGTTCGATCGTGACGTCGGCGATCATGTGGCCGCCGCCCTGCCACGGCGGCGTCTCGGTCAGCGCCTCCTCGGTGCCGTAGAGCGCGCCAATTCCGGTGGGGCCGTAGATCTTGTGCCCGGAGAACACGAAGAAGTCGGCTCCGAGCTCGGCCACGTCCACCGGCATGTGCTGAATCGACTGGGCGGCGTCGATCAAGACTTTGGCGCCGTAGCGATGGCCCAGCTCGACGATCTTGTCCGCCGGGACCACCGTGCCCAACGCGTTGGACACCTGGGTGGCGGCCACCAGCTTCGTCCGCGGACCGAGCAGTTCCTCGAATTCGCTCAGCAACAGGTTGCCCGCGTCGTCGATCGGCGCGA
>NZ_LZJG01000554.1:0-57553 GCF_001667785.1 Mycobacterium sp. E3247
GGAGGCGGGTACGAACCGCCGGCGGGTGCGGACGGAGGGGGCGGGGTTTCCTGCCCACCCGTTGACTCGGGCGACGGGTGAGGTGGCGGATTTGTGCCGCCGGGCGGCGGTTGATCGGTCATGGGCACCCCTTCCACTACGGACCAGCTGAGCCAGGCCGCATTACAGTACCTGAGCGCGCGGCGGCCGGGCGAGACTCGCTAGCGACGCCCCGCTGGTCCACGAGGCGCCTCCGAGAGGAAGCCCAGCAGGTCGTATCGGGTGATCACCCCGACCGGTTTGCCCTCCTCGACCACCATCAACGCGTCCCAGTCGCGCAGCGCCTTGCCGGCCGCACTGACCAGCTCCCCCGCGCCGATCATCGGCAGCGGCGGGCTCATGTGCAACGAAACGGCGTCGGCCAGTTTGGCGCGGCCCTCGAAGACCGCGGACAGGAGTTCGCGCTCGGAGACGCTGCCCGCCACCTCTCCGGCCATCACCGGCGGCTCGGCGCCGACCACGGGCATCTGGGACACCCCGTACTCGCGCAGGATGCCGATGGCGTCGCGCACGGTCTCGGACGGATGGGTGTGAACCAGGTCGGGCAGCTCGCCCGATTTGCGGCGCAGCACGTCGCCCACCCTGGCCTGCTCGGTCGACCCGTCGAGACGGCTGCGCAGGAACCCGTACGACGACATCCAGGCGTCGTTGAAGATCTTCGCCATGTACCCGCGCCCGCCGTCGGGCAGCAGGACCACGACGAGCGCGTCGGGCCCGGCCTCCTCGGCGACCTTGAGCGCGGCCACCACCGCCATCCCGCACGACCCCCCGACCAGCATCGCCTCCTCGCGGGCCAGCCGCCTGGTCATGTTGAACGAGTCCGAGTCGGAGACCGCGATGATCTGGTCGGGCACCGTGCGGTCGTACGCGTCCGGCCAGAAATCCTCGCCGACGCCCTCGACCAGGTAGGGCCGGCCGGTGCCGCCGGAATACACCGACCCCTCGGGGTCCGCGCCGATGATGCGCACCGCTCCGCCGGACACTTCCTTCAGGTAGCGGCCGGCGCCGGTGATGGTGCCGCCGGTGCCGATGCCGGCGACGAAGTGGGTGACCTTGCCGTCGGTGTCGGCCCAGATCTCCGGGCCGGTGGTGGCGTAGTGGCTGGCCGGGCCCTCCGGGTTGGCGTACTGGTCGGGCTTCCACGCACCGTCGATTTCGCGGGTCAGCCGGTCGGAGACGCTGTAGTAGCTGTCCGGGTGCTCGGGCGGCACCGCGGTCGGGCAGACGACCACCTCGGCGCCGTAGGCGAGCAGCACGTTGCGCTTGTCCTCGCCGACCTTGTCGGGGCAGACGAACACGCATTTGTAGCCGCGCTGCTGAGCCACCAGCGCAAGCCCGACGCCGGTGTTGCCGGAGGTGGGTTCGACGATGGTGCCGCCCGGCTTCAGGAGTCCGCCCGCTTCGGCGGCGTCGATCATCCG
Organism: Mycobacterium sp. E3247; assembly: GCF_001667785.1. Taxonomy (NCBI): domain Bacteria; kingdom Bacillati; phylum Actinomycetota; class Actinomycetes; order Mycobacteriales; family Mycobacteriaceae; genus Mycobacterium; species Mycobacterium sp. E3247. Next base: position 1,461 of record NZ_LZJG01000554.1, read on the forward strand.
CACCGCGATCCGGTCCTTCGAGCTCCCCCCGGGGTTGAGGTACTCGACTTTGGCCGCCACGGTCCCGGCGCCCTCGGGGACGACGGAGTTCAGGCGTACCAGCGGCGTGCCGCCGATGAGCTCACTGATGTGCTGGGCAATCCGCATGCGTTCATCGTCTCAGGCACCCCTCGGGGGTGCACGACGTGCTTCCCCTCGGCGCCCACGGCGGTTGCGCTAGCCGGTGGCCTCGCGGATGTAGTCGCCGATCTGGCGAAGCGACCGGGCCGCCTCCGGCACCACCGGTGCCGCCAGCTGAAAGTCGTGAACCTGGCCGGGCCACACCCGCACCTCGGCCGGCACGCCGACCGCCGCCAACCGGCTCGCCGCCAGCCGCGCGTCGTGCAGCAGCACCTCGGAGCCCGAGACGTGGATCAGGGTCCGCGGCAGGCCCGGTTTGATGTGCTCCAGCGGCTCGTAGACCTCTTCGGGTTTGCCGGCGATCGTGCGCTTCCGCGCCGCGCTGGCGACCAGCTCGGCGAGCGCGTCGAACGCCCGGGCGGAGAACATCGCGTCGGTGTCGATGTTGGGGTGCGCCTGCTTGTATTCCTTGGCCAGCTGCAACAGCGGCGAGATCATCACGAGGGCGGCGGGTTCCTCGTCTTCCTCCTGGAGGCGTTGCGCGAGCGCGAGCGCCAGGTAACCGCCCGCGGAGTCGCCGGCGAGCACGATCTGATCCGGCTGGTATCCCCGCAGCCGCAGCCATTGGTAGCCGTCGTGGCAATCGTCGAGGGCCATCCCGATCGAGTGCTTGGGCAGCAGCCGGTAATTGACCACCAGGACGGGTGCGTCGGCGAAGTTCGACAGCGCTTCGACCAGCCGGCCGTGGGAGTTCGCCCCGCACGTCAAGAAGGCGCCGCCGTGGAAGTAGACGACCACCCGGCGGGTGCCGTCGGCCGGCAGCACGCCGGGTGCGCGCACCAACTGCGCCGAGGCGTTGGGCAGCTTCACGGTTTCGCGGACGGTGGCCGACACCGGCAGCACCGCCCGGGCGGCCAGGTCGATGAGGCCCCAGGGCCAGGGGAAGTTCGGCACATGGCTGCCGACGGACAGCACCGGCCGGACGGTGATCCGCGACGTCAGGTTGGCCAGCCGCGCGGCAACGCTGGGCCCGGATTCGAGGACTTCGACCGGCGTGCCGTCGCTCATCGCGAACTTGCGGGTCTTGGCCCTGCGGGCCCTCAGCACGTCGTGGGGGCGTACGGCATTCTGGGGCCAGCCGGATACCTTGCCGGGTGCGCTCATGCTCAACACTTCCTACGCCTTTGTAGTGCGATACAGCATGTGACGAGGCGGCCAAGCGTCTGGTTCAGCCGTTTGCTCGAGGCGCTCAGCCAACCCCTGGGGATCAGGGTGACAGGCATTTTTTACGACAACGTCGGAAAAGCCCGATTCGATACCAATTCGTTTCCCGCCGTGACCGGATTGTTGGTCAGCCGACCCCGCAAACAAGCGAGCCGAACTAAACTGGCTTCCGTGACCATGCGGCTGCCACGTCGTTCGGCGATCGCTCTGGCCACAGCGGGTGCACTCGCCTCGACGGGAACTGCCTACCTGGGGGCGCGAAACCTGCTCGTCGGCCAGGCGACGCACGCGCGCACCGTCATTCCCAAGGCGTGGGACATCCCCCCGCGCGCCGACGGCGTGTACACCCGCGGCGGCGGGCCGGTGCAGCGGTGGCACCGCGGCGTGCCCTTCGACCTGAGCCTGATGATCTTCGGCGACTCGACGGCCGCCGGCTACGGGTGCATCAGCGCCGAGGAAGTGCCGGGGGTGCGCATCGCGCGGGGCCTCGCCGAGCAGACCGGCAAGCGGATCCGGCTGAGCACCAAGGCCATCGTCGGCGCCACGTCGAAAGGCGTTTGCGGCCAAGTGGATGCGATGTTCGTGGCGGGCGCCCCGCCCGACGCGGCGGTCATCATGGTCGGCGCCAACGATGTGACCGCCCTCAACGGCGTCAGCCAGTCGGCCCAGCGACTCGGGTTGAGCGTTCGCAAACTGCGCGCCCGCGGCGCCGTGGTGATCGCCGGCACCTGTCCGGATCTCGGGGTGATCACCGCCATCCCCCAGCCGCTGCGTTCGCTCGCGCACGAGCGTTGTTCCCAACTTGCGCGTGCCCAAGCCGCGGCGGTGCGGTCCGCCGGCGGCATGCCGGTACCGCTGGGACAGCTGATGACCCCGCAGTTCCGGTCCACGCCCCACGTGATGTTCTCCCCGGACGGCTTCCACCCGTCCGCCCCGGCATACGCGATCGCCGCCGACGCGCTGCTGCGCGCGCTGTGCGAGGCGCTGGGCGAGAAGGTCGACATACCGCCGATGGACCTGGCGGCATCGACGACCGAGCCGGTCCTCGGCCAGCGCCACACCCGAACCAGCGTGATGTCGCGGCTCTGGCGGCGCCCCGTGCCGGGACCCGCCCCGTCGTCGTACCCCCTGGTGGGCACCGACTAGATTCGAGCTAGCCCGTCGGCGTGGAGCCACCACCCGTTTTTCAGATAGCGAGCTCGTCGGAATCCGGAAGGGATTTGAAGGGAACCGTCATGCCTGAAGCCGTCATTGTCTCAACCGCCCGCTCGCCGATCGGCCGCGCGATGAAGGGGTCGCTGGTCTCCATGCGGCCCGACGACCTGGCCGCCCAGATGGTGCGGGCCGCGCTGGACAAGGTGCCCGCGCTCAACCCTCATCAGATCGACGACCTCATCCTGGGCTGTGGCCTGCCGGGCGGCGAATCCGGCTTCAACATGGCCCGCGTCGTCGCCGTCGAGCTCGGCTACGACTTCCTGCCCGGCACCACCGTCAACCGGTATTGCTCGTCATCGCTGCAGACCACCCGGATGGCCTTCCACGCGATCAAGGCCGGCGAGGGCGACGCCTTCATCTCCGCGGGCGTCGAGACCGTCTCCCGCTTCGGCAAGGGCAACTCCGACTCGTGGCCCGACACCAAGAACCCGCTGTTCGACGAGGCGCAGGAGCGTTCGCAGGCCGCGGCGGCCGGCGCCGACGAGTGGCACGACCCCCGCGCCGACGGCAACCTGCCCGACGTCTACATCGCGATGGGTCAGACCGCGGAGAACGTCGCCATCATGACGGGCATCAGCCGCGAAGACCAGGACCACTGGGGCGTGCGCAGCCAGAACCGCGCCGAGGAGGCGATCAAGAGCGGCTTCTTCGAGCGCGAGATCTCCCCGGTGACCCTGCCCGACGGCAGCACCGTCAGTACCGATGACGGCCCCCGCGCCGGAACCACCTACGAGAAGGTCTCCGAACTCAAGCCGGTCTTCCGGCCCAACGGCACCGTGACCGCCGGCAACGCCTGCCCCCTGAACGACGGCGCCGCCGCGCTGGTGATCACCAGCGACACCAAGGCCAAGGAACTGGGCCTGACCCCGCTGGCGCGCATCGTGTCGACCGGGGTCAGCGGTCTGTCACCGGAGATCATGGGCCTGGGCCCAATCGAGGCCTGCAAGAAGGCGCTCGCCCGGGCGGGGATGTCGATCAACGACATCGACCTGTACGAGATCAACGAGGCCTTCGCGGTTCAGGTGCTGGGCTCGGCGCGCGAGCTGGGCATGGACGAGGACAAGCTGAACGTGTCCGGCGGGGCGATCGCGCTGGGCCACCCGTTCGGCATGACCGGCGCGCGCATCGCCACCACGCTGATCAACAACCTGCAGACCCACGACAAGACGTTCGGCCTGGAGACCATGTGCGTCGGCGGCGGGCAGGGTATGGCGATGATCATCGAGCGGCTCAGCTGACGCCTCGCCGGAGCTAGCTGTCGAGCCTGCGCCCAGGGCGGCGACACGCCGAGCGGGTCCGCCCGCAGCGCACACTCGACGCCAGCGCACACGAAAAGACCGGCACGCCGATCGGCGTGCCGGTCTTTTCGTTGAACAGAACTAGTCGTTCTGCAGATAACTCAGCAGACGCAGGATCTCGATGTACAGCCAGACCAGGGTCACGGTCAGGCCGAGGGCGATGCCCCAGGCCGCCTTCTCCGGCGCACCGGCGCGCACCATCTGGTCGGCCGCGTCGAAGTCGATCAGGAAGCTGAACGCCGCGATCGCGATGCACACCAGCGAGAAAATGATCGCCACCGTTCCGCCGCTGCGCAGGCCCAGGCCCGTACCGCCGTTGACGTGGAACATCGCGAGCACGAAGTTGCCGAGCATCAAGGCCAGGACGCCGAACATCGCGGCGACCAGCATCCGGGTGAACTTGGGTGTCACCCGGATCGCGCCCGTCTTGTAGACGACGAGCATGCCGAAGAACACCCCGAAGGTGCCCAGCACGGCCTCCCCGATCAGCGCGCCCGCGTTGGCGTGCGAGACCGAGAAGTTCGCGAAGACGAACGAGATGGCGCCCAGGAAGAGGCCTTCGAGGACGGCGTAGCTGAGCACGATCGCCGGGCTGTCCTGTTTGCGGCCGAAGGTCGCGACCAGCACCAGCCCGAGGCCGCCGAGCGCGCCGACCATGGTCAGCGGCATCGCCAGCGCGAGGTTGGACGCCACCAGGAAGTAGGAGACCACGGCGGACACCGCCAGCACCGCCAGCGTGATGCCGGTCTTGGTGACGACGTCGTCGATGGTCAGCGGACGCGAAGCCCTGGCCTCCTGGTAGGGAGCTTGGTAGGGGGCCGCGTAGGGGTCGGCTCCATAGCCCTGCATGGGGGCCGCGCCCGTACCGAATTGCGCGTATCCGCCTCGCTGCTTGGGCAGCGAACGAAATACCGGGTTGCTTGTCTCCCGCACCGTCGGATCCTCTCTATTGGCTCGAGCTGTGCGAACACACTCTCAACGCGCAGCGCCCGCTCCGGGTTCCCAGTCGACCTGGCCAGGCCTCGGGGCATTTGCTGCCGTGGTCGCGTTAAAGATAACCCTTACCCGCGGGGATCGCGCCGGTCGTCACGATCTAGATTTTTCGTCGAGGGTGGACCGGCGATGGGAGGCCAGGGCGTGACCGACGGATCCGATGAGGTTCTGACCCACATCGACGGCAACGTCGGTCTGATCACGCTCAACCGCCCCAAGGCGATCAACTCGCTCAACCAACCGATGGTGGACGCGCTGAGCGCCGTGCTCGCCGACTGGGCGAAGAACGACGCGGTGGGCGCGGTGGTGCTCTCCGGTGCCGGCGAGCGCGGGCTGTGCGCAGGTGGCGACGTCGTCTCCATCTATCACAGTGCCCGCAAGGACGGGGTCGAGGCGCGGCGGTTCTGGCGGGACGAATACCTGCTCAACGCCCAGATCGCCGATTTCGCCAAGCCTTACGTGGCGCTGATGGATGGCATCGTGATGGGCGGCGGCGTAGGGGTCAGCGCGCACGCGAACACCCGCGTCGTGACCGACACCTCCAAGATCGCGATGCCGGAGGTCGGCATCGGATTCATTCCCGATGTCGGCGGGATGTTCCTGCTGTCCCGGGCGCCCGGCGGGCTAGGCCTGCATGCCGCGCTGACCGGAGCTCCGTTTTCCGGAGCCGACGCCATCGCCATGGGATTCGCCGACCACTACGTGCCGCACGACGACCTCGGGGCGTTCACCCGGGCGATCATCGCCGACGGCGTGCAGAGCGCGCTTGCAGAGCATGCCGTCGAGCCTCCGCCGAGCAGCCTTGCCGCACAACGCGATTGGATCGACGAATGCTACGCCGCTGACACGGTCGAAGACATCATCGCCAGCCTGCGCGGCCATGACGCCGGACCGGCTGACGACGCCGCCGACCTGATCGGCACCCGCTCGCCGATCTCGTTGTCGGTGACCCTGGAGGCCGTCCGCCGCGCCGCCGACCTGCAGACGGTCAAAGACGTTCTGGTTCAGGACTATCGGGTCTCGTCGGCGTCGCTGCGATCACACGATCTGGTGGAGGGCATCCGGGCGCAGCTGATCGACAAAGACCGCAACCCGAAGTGGTCGCCGTCCTCGCTGGCCCAGGTGACCCGGGCCGATGTCGAGGCGTACTTCAAACCCGTCGACGACGACTTGCGTTTCTAGAAAGGCGATTTGCGATGACTGACACCTCCCCCGGGAACTACGAGACCATCCTGGTCGAGCGCGACGGCCGGGTGGGCACCATCACCCTGAACCGGCCCAAGGCGCTGAACGCGCTGAACACCCAGGTGATGAACGAAGTGACCAGCGCGGCAATGGATTTCGACAACGATCCCGGCATCGGCGCGATCATCATCACCGGGTCGGCCAAGGCGTTCGCCGCCGGCGCCGACATCAAGGAGATGGCCGCGCTGACATTCGCCGACGCGTTCGACGCCGATTTCTTCGCCCCCTGGGCCAAGCTGGCCGCCGTGCGGACCCCGACCATCGCCGCGGTGGCCGGGCACGCGCTCGGAGGCGGCTGTGAGCTCGCCATGATGTGCGACGTGCTGATCGCCGCCGACACAGCGAAGTTCGGGCAGCCGGAGATCAAACTCGGCGTCCTGCCCGGCATGGGCGGCTCACAGCGCCTGACCCGCGCCATCGGCAAAGCCAAGGCCATGGATCTCATCCTGACCGGGCGCACCATCGACGCCGCCGAAGCCGAACGCAGCGGCCTGGTTTCGCGCGTGGTGCCGGCCGACGACCTGCTGGCCGAGGCCAAGGCCGTCGCCACCACGATTTCACAGATGTCCCGCTCGGCGTCCCGGATGGCCAAGGAGGCCGTCAACCGCGCGTTCGAATCGACACTGTCCGAAGGACTTCTCTACGAACGCCGGCTGTTCCACTCGACCTTCGCGACCGAGGACCAGACGGAAGGCATGGCAGCCTTCGTCGAGAAGCGCACTCCGAACTTCACCCACCGGTAAGCCTGCGATGAGCGAGCCGGGCCCCGCGACGAACAATCCGACGGCCGTCACCGAGGAGGCCGAACCGGGCGCACCTCCGGAAGCCACACCCGAAGCCCGCCCGGCGGCTCGCGGCCCCCGGTGGACCGAAAAGCCCTGGTGGGTCCGCCACTACACATTCACCGGCACCACGGTCGGTCTCGTCTTCATCTGGTTCTCTCTGACGCCGTCGCTGCTGCCGCGCGGTGCGCTGTTTCAGGGGCTGGTCAGCGGGATCTCCGGCGCCATCGGCTACGGGCTGGGCGTCTTCGCCGTATGGCTGGTGCGCTACATGGGCGCCATGGATCACAGCCCCCCGCCGCCGCGCTGGGCGTGGAAGGTGCTGATCCCGATCGGTGCGCTGGGCATGGTGCTGATGGCCGTCTGGTTCCACGTGTGGCAGGACAACGTGCGCGACCTGATGGGCGTCGCCCACCTGCAGTGGTACGACTACCCGGTGGCCGCGGGCCTGTCGCTGGTGGTGCTGTTCACCCTGGTCGAAATCGGCCAGTTCATCCGGTGGCTGGTCCGGTTCCTGGTCGGGCAGGTCGACCGGATCGCGCCGTTCCGGCTGTCGGCGACCATCGTGGTGGCGCTGCTGGTGGTCCTCACCATCACCTTGCTCAACGGTGTCGTGCTGAAGTCCGCCATGCGCACCATGAACAACACCTTCGCCTCGGCGAACAACGAGATGAATCCCGACACCGCGCCGCCGAAGACCCCACTGCGCTCCGGCGGCCCCGAGTCGCTGGCGTCGTGGGAATCCCTTGGCCACCAAGGCCGCATCTTCGTGGAAGCCGGGCCCACGGTCGCCCAACTCTCCGCCTTCAACGGCACACCCGCGACCGAACCGATCCGGGCCTACGCCGGGCTGAACTCGGCAGACGGGATCACGGCGACCGCCGAACTCGCCGCGCGGGAGCTGCAGCGCACCGGCGGACTGCAGCGTGCCGTCGTCGCCGTCGCGACAACCACCGGCACCGGCTGGATCAACGAGGCGGAGGCCGACGCGCTCGAGTACATGTACAACGGCAACTCCGCGATCGTCAGCATGCAGTACTCGTTCCTGCCGAGCTGGCTGTCCTTCCTGGTGGACAAGGAGAACGCCCGCCACGCCGGGCAGGCGCTGTTCGAGGCCGTCGACCGCCTGATCCGCCAGATGCCCGAGGCGCAACGCCCCAAGCTCGTCGTGTTCGGCGAAAGCCTGGGATCGTTCGGCGGCGAGGCGCCGTTCATGAGCCTCAACAACGTCCTCGCCCGCACCGACGGCGCCCTGTTCAGCGGACCGACCTTCCAGAACACCATCTGGACCGACCTGACGTCGACGCGCGATGCCGGTTCCCCGGAGTGGCTGCCGGTGTACAACGACGGCAAGAACGTCCGCTTCGTCGCTCGCCCAACCGATTTGGGCCGTCCGACCGCCCCGTGGGACCACCCCCGGGTGGTCTATCTGCAACACGCCTCGGATCCGATCGCCTGGTGGTCCCCCGACCTGCTGTTCAGTCAGCCCGACTGGCTGCGGGAGCGGCGGGGCTATGACGTGCTGCCCGAGACGCGCTGGATCCCGGTGGTGACGTTCCTGCAAGTCACGGCCGACATGGCGGTCGCGGTCGACGTACCCCAGGGGCACGGCCACCACTACGTGGCCGACGCGGCCGACGGGTGGGCGGCGGTGCTGTCACCGCCCGGATGGACGCAGGAGAAGACCGACAGGCTGCGGCCACTGCTCCATTCGGACGCCACCTCCACCGGGTAGCTAGAGCCAGCGGCGGCCGGGGGTGCCGGAGTTGGCGAGCACTCCCGGGCCGGCGTCGAGCGGGGCGGCACCCGAAAGCTGTTCAAGGACACCGGCTCCCGCGAGCGCGTGGTAGCCGCCGACGACGTCGGTGGCGCGGTGCAGGCCGATGTCCAGCAGCGCGGCCGCCGCGAGGCTGGAGGTGTAGCCCTCCGAGCACACGATGACCCACTCGACGTCGTCGCCGACGGCCTCGGGCAGCCTGGCCTCGCTGGTCGGGTCGCAGCGCCACTCCAAGACGTTGCGTTCGATCACCAGGGCGCCGGGGATCTCGCCCTCGCGGAAACGCTGCGCCTGCGGCCGGATGTCGACGAGCACCGCCCCGCGCCGCAGCGCGTCCGGCACTTCGGCGGCGGGAAGGCGGCGAAAGCGGCGGCGGGCGGATCTCAACACGACGTCGATGCGGCTCATCACGGTCCTTCCGGTTGATCGGTCAGTTCGGTGCGCTGGCGGCGCAACCGGTTTCGGCCGGTGACCTCGTAGTAGGACATCGCGGTCAGCGGCGGTGAGTAGGCATGCACGCTCAGCGAGGGCCGCACCGGACCCGAGACGGACACGGCCACGGGCCGGGGCGCCCACACCACGTCGTGCACCCAGCCCAGTGGGAACCCGGCCTGATCGCCGGCGTCCAGTCGGCGCTGGCGCAGAACGCGGCCGTCCCAACGGAATTCGGTGAGCGACCCGGACACCACCGTCAACGCGCCCAGGGAGCCGCCGTGATCGTGCAGTTCGGTGTGATGGCCGGGAACCCAGCTGATCAGCCAGACGTCCAGCTCGTCGTCACCGTGGATGCGGGTGAACCAGCGCCGCGACTCCGGTATCCCGCCCGGCGGCAGCAGGTGGTCGCAGCGCCCGCTCAGCACGTCGTCGGCGGCCCGGTCGGTGGCGTGCAGCAGGTCGGGCACGCGCAACCGGGTCGGGCCCGGCGACGGGGACGAGAAGGTGCGCGGGCGCAACGCGGCCGGCGCGGCGAGGGGCACAGGACTCGCCAGGGGCAGTGACATCGTGGAGCTCCAGGGAAAACGGGATCGGACGGGCGGCGGCGTGTTACGGCCGACAACACTCGCAAAATCCGAAGCGCTCCATCACGGCCGCCAGTGTTGCATAGATTGGGTCGGTGCGCTGGTGCGGTCACCGGCCCCGGCTGTGGGGCACGCTCGTCGTGGCGGCCGCTGTGTTCGCGGGCACAGCGTGCTCGGCCGGCGCCCCGAGCCGCACCCCGGCCTCCCCGCCGGGGCGGCCGGCGGGCGTGCCGGGTAGCCCCGACGCGGCGCCGCCGGGCGCCGTCGGGCTCTCCCCCTCCGGCGTGACGACCAGAGTCGACGTCCCCGCGAATTCGACCGAGGAGGAGTATTACCAGGCCTGTCACGCCGCCAAAGTGTGGATGGACGCCCAGCCCAGGACCGATCAGTCGCTGTTCGAGCCCTATCTGGCGATGGTCCAGGCCGCGCCCTCGGGCACCGCGGGCAGCTGGAACGCCCGCTGGGCGGATCTGGCGCCGGCCCGGCAGGCGGCCGTGATCACCGCCGCGCGCGCCGCCGCCAACGACGAATGCGGCTAGCCCGTTCGAACCCGTGCGCGATTGAATTCACGGGTACCTAAAGTGACGGCCCGGCCGGTGTGCCGGCCGGCTCCGCCGCGCAGAATGAAGGAATGCCGGATGGAACGGGCGGTGTTGGCGTGCGCCGATCACCGACGCGGGTGGCGTTGGCGCTGGGCAGCGGCGGGGCCCGCGGCTACGCCCACATCGGGGTGATCGAGGCGCTGCGCGCCCGGGAGTACGAGATCGTGGGCATCGCGGGCTCGTCGATGGGCGCACTGGTCGGCGGTTTGGAGGCGGCCGGGCGCCGCGACGAGTTCGCCGAGTGGGCGAAGTCCCTGACGCAGCGCACCATCCTGCGGCTGCTGGACTTCTCGATCAGCGCGGCCGGGGTGATGCGGGCCGAGAAGATCCTGGACGCGGTGCGCGACATTCTCGGCCCGGTCGCCATCGAGCAGCTGCCGATCCCCTTCACCGCCGTGGCGACCGACCTCTTGGCCGGCAAGTCGGTGTGGTTTCAGCGCGGCCCCGTCGACGCGGCGATCCGCGCCTCCATCGCCATACCGGGCGTGATCGCGCCCCACGAACTCGACGGGCGCCTGCTGGCCGACGGCGGAATCCTGGACCCGCTGCCGATGGCACCCCTCTCGGCGGTCAACGCGGACGTGACCATCGCGGTGAGCCTGTCCGGCAGTGAGGCGATCGCCAACCGTGAGGGGGAGGCCGGCGCGACCGCCGACTGGCTGAACCGCATGGTGCGCAGCACTTCCTCGCTGCTCGACACCTCCGCGGCCCGGTCGCTGCTCGACCGGCCGACCGCACGCGCGGTGCTTGCCAGATTCGGGGTGTCCCCCGCGGAAGCGGACGCCTGGCCGGACGACGCCGACGTCGCCGAGGCCGCCGAGGCCGCCGAGGCCGCCGCCGGGGATGATCCGGCCGGCGAATTGTCCGACACCACAACCGAAGTCCCGAAGCTGGGCAGTTTCGAGGTGATGAACCGGACGATCGACATTGCGCAGGCCGCGCTGGCGCGCCACACGCTGGCGGCCTACCCGCCCGACCTGTTGATCGAGGTTCCGCGATCGATCTGCCGGGGCCTGGAATTCCACCGGGCGGCCGAGGTCATCACCGTCGGCCGGGCACTGGCGGACGAGGCCCTGGACGCGTTCGAGGCCGACCGCGCCGCGCCCCCCGCAGCCGAAGACTGAAAATTCTTCTGCCGCACACGATTCAACCCCGGCTCGATCAGACGCCGAGGAACCGCGCGACGGCCGGGGCTTCGCGGCGGCCTTGTTCGCGTCCGGCCAGCGCCGAGGTGACGCGGCACTTCGGGTCCAGCGGATTGGGTCCGAAGGCCGCCACCGAGCCCGGGTCGGCGAACACCGCGAACGTTGCGCCGGGAAAGGCGGAGATCTCCGCGGCAGGCCCGGCGCCGAACGGCGAGGGCGCGTCCGCGCCCGAGGGCACCAAGACAACCGCCGCGTCGCAATCACCGGCCACGCCGAGGTTGACCGAGCTGGCGACGCCGCCGTCCATGTAGCGTCGACCCCCGATCGCCACCGGCGGCCATGCGCCGGGCACCGCGCAGCTGGCCGCCACCGCGTCGACGAGGTCGACGCCGGACTCGCGATCGAAGACGACCAATTCGCCGGTGCTTACGTCGATGGCCGTGATCCGCAGCGTCCGGTCGGGCCAGTCGTGCGACGGCAGGCGCTGGGCGATGACCTGCCGGCGCAGCGGTGGCGGAACGGTTTCGGCCGCCAGCGCCACCGCACCGATCCGCTGCAGCTGCTGCCGCGTCTTGTCCGACCCGTCGGCGTAGGGCTCCGCCAGGGCCGCCAGGAACATCCCGGTGATGGTGTCGACGTCCACCCCGGAATCGATCTCGGCCGACGCTTCGGCGACCTGCCGGCCGAACAGCGCGTCGAGCGTGCTCCCACTGCCGATCTGCGCGGCGACCGTCGAGCCGGCCGAGGTCCCCACCAGCACGTCCGAATCCAGCAACAGCCCGGCCGCCGCGGGCGACTCGTCGGCGATGCCGCGCAAAACACCTGTCTCCCAGGCAATTCCCGCTATCCCACCGCCCGCCAGCACAAGCGCCCGTCTGGTTGCCATGCCCACCCACTCTGCCAGGCCGGCATCGGGCTAACTCTGAGCGCTCGGCACCGCGTGTTGCGCGTCGTGGACCGGCGCGCTCAGTTCGGCCCGGCGGAGCTGATGCGCGGGCGGGTGGGGCAGGATCACCGTGCGCTCGACACGCAGGCCGGCGTCGACGTGGACCAGCTCACCGGGCTCGAGCAGACGCCAGCGGGGGTCGTCGTCCATGCGTTCGGTGGCGAACACCACCGACGGGCGGGTGCACAGGTGTTCCGATCGCGCGTTGATTCGCTTGGTGCGCATGTCGAATTTCGGGGCTTGGGCGGGGGCCTCGCCGGACCGGTCCAGGACGTAGAGCTCATGGGTGTCCGGGTACCGCAGCGCCCACATGTCGGTGGCCGTGCTCAGCAGCACGTTGACCGCATAGATCGGCACATTGGCCGCAAGCCATGTCATAGCATCGACCAGACCCGCGGTCACGTCACCGTCGAGCGCCCGGATCGAGGCGGTGACCAACGCGAACACCCGCTCGGAATCGGTGTCGCCCAGGACCAGTTCGTCGATGCCGACCGCGCGCAGCCGCTCCTCGAGGATGTCCAGGCCCTCCAGGACGCCGTTGTGCGCGAAAATCCGGCCGTCCTGCAGGAACGGGTGGGTGTTGCGGACGTCGAGCGAACCGGTCGTCGCGTAACGCACATGCGCGATGAACGTGGTGCCGGTCAGCTCGTGCGCTTCGGTGGCGAACGCGGCGTCCTCCCAGGCCGCCATGGGCTGCTTGTCCAGCTGCGGGCGGCCCCGGCGGTCGAAGACCCCCAGGCCGGTCCCGTCCGGATTCCTCCTGCTCTGTTGGGCGAGGCTGTCGGGGGCGCCCAGCAACCAGAAGGTCGCGGTGCATACGTCCGTCCCGGCGTGCAGCCCGAATAGTCGGCACATACCGGCACGGTACCCAGCTTCAGCGGGTCAGCACCTGGGCGAGGTCCTGTAACGCTCGCCGCGCGTAGCGCTTCCACAGCATCCCGAACAGTGGCAGGCCCGGCGCGGACAGCGGCGACTTGGGGTAAATGGTCCAGCGCCAGGTGATCTCGGTGCCGTCGCCGGCCGGGGTGAAGGTCCACTCGCCGGTGACCGAACCGACCAGGAGCGCCATCGGCCCGTGGATTCCGGTGAGCCGGTAACCGAACGATCGCGGCGCGTCGACACTGGTCAAGTCTTCCCGCGCGCTACCGCCGACCAACATGATCGTGCGGCTCCGGCCCGCGGTGTCCCAGTCGCCGGTCTGGTCCCGCACCTCCCTGATCGGCGGGATCGGGCCGTACCAGCGGCCGAAGATCTCCGGAAGGGAGACGGGCAGCGTGCCGTGGAACGCCGCGTCCTGCGCGACGGGCACCACGCGCGATTGCTCGACGACGAGGGGCTGGGTCATCGGGGATCCTTCCGCAGGGCTGGTGAATCTCGAATAGACCGAACAGGCCGACCCTATTCGTGAGCAGTCGCGGCCCGCGCTCAGTCGCGGGCCTCGACCACCCAGTAGCCGTGCTCGGCGTAGCGCGCCCGGATGGCCTTCTTGTCATACTTGCCCACGCTGGTGCGCGGAATCTCGTCGACGAACGCCCACCGTTCGGGCAGCCACCAGCGAACAACCTTCTCCGCCAAAAACTTTCGCAGATCCTCGGCGCTGACCGTGGTGCCCTCCTTGGCCACGACGACGGCCAGCGGCCGTTCCTGCCACCGCTCGTCGGGCACGCCGACCACCGCGGCCTCGACCACATGCGGGTGCCCGATCAAGCCGTTCTCCAACTCGACCGAGGAGATCCACTCGCCGCCGGACTTGATCACGTCCTTGGCCCGGTCGGTCAGCGTCACGAATCCCTGCTCGTCGATCCGCCCCACGTCACCGGTGCGCAGCCAGCCGGAGTCGAACTTCGAGTCGTCGGCGGTGAGGTAGTAGGAGCCGGCGATCCACGGGCCGCGGACTTCCACCTCGCCCACGGCGGCACCGTCGTTGGGCAGCGGGCGGCCGTCGTCGTCGACGATGCGCATTTCCACGCCGCAGAGCGGCTGGCCCTGAGTCGCCCGGAACGCCCAGTGCCGGTCCGCGGGCGTTCCCGGCGGCGGCCACGCCATGGTTGCCATCGGCGAGGTTTCCGTCATGCCCCACAGCTGCCGGATCTGCACGCCGTGGTTCTCCTCGAAGGTGCGCATCAGCGACACCGGAACGGCCGATCCTCCGCAGACCACCAGCCGCAGCGACGACATGTCGTGGCCGGGTTCTTCCTCCAGGCGGTGCAGGACGTCGTTCCAGATCGTGGGCACCGCACCCGCCACGGTTGGCCGCAGGTCCTCCACCGTGCGGATCAGCGACCGCGCGTCGAGGTGGCAGTCGGGTAATACCAGGTCGGCGCCGGCCATCAGCGCCGCGTAGGGCAGCCCCCACGCGTTGGCGTGGAACATCGGCACGATCGGCAGCACGCTGTCGACGGATCCCACGCCGATGCCGTTGGTGGTGCAGGCCGCCATGGTGTGTAAGTAGCTCGAGCGATGGCTGTAGACAACGCCTTTGGGGTTTCCGGTGGTACCACTCGTGTAACACATTGCGGCCGCGGACTTCTCGTCGAGCTCCGGCCATTCGAAGTCGGGGGACTCGCCGTCGAGCACGTCGGCATACCGCAGCACGGCCTTGCCCGATCCCTCGACCGCGGCGGTGTCGCCCTCCCCGACCACGATCACGGTGTGCACGGTCTTGAGGTCGCCCAGCACCGGGGCGAGCAACTTGGTCAGCGACGCATCGGCCAGCACCACCTGGTCTTCGGCCTCGTTGGCGACATAGGCGATCTGCTCGGCGAAGAGGCGGATGTTCAGGGTGTGCAACACGGCACCCATCGACGGCACCGCCAGGTAGGTCGCCAGGTGTTCGGCGTTGTTCCACATGAACGTCGCCACCCGCTGGTCCCCGGTGACGCCCAGGCGTCGCAGACCGTTCGCCAACCGAGCGGCATCTTGACCCAGCTCACGGTAGGTGATTCGCCGGTAGCCCGCACCGGTGGCGGTGGCGACGGTACGCGCACCGTGGATACCGCAGCCGTGCCGCATGATCGCGGTGATCGTCAACGGAAAGTCCTGCATCGTGCTGTCCATCGAGATACCGCCTTTGGATCGAGGCGCAGCGTCGCCTGATGTCAACCCTGCGGAACGCGTGGTGCTGGCCGCGTCCCGGGGCCGGCAACGCCTGGCCGCCGGCAGCCTCCACCCTAAGCCCGGGCTCGGCGACCGGTGCGCAATTTCCCTAGGCGAGCACGGGTTCCCGCGGCACCGCCACGGGCAGCCGGGTGGTCGACGCCTCCTCCGGCCCGCCGCCGGCGGCGATCGGCACGACGGTGACGACGCCAGAGTGGCCGGCGATGTAGAGGTATCTGCCGTCGGGGCTTTCGACCACGCAGGACGGGTGCCTCGCCACCCCGATGTCACCGACGACGTCGTGGGTGCTTGTGCACACGACGGCGACATGCTCGTCGCTGACCAGGTAAGCGTGGCGCCCGTCACGACTGAGCGCCAGGCGGGTGAGCGGACCGGCGAGCTCGCTGAGCTTGCGCGTCCCGGTGATGTCGCGGGCCCGGGTGTCGACGACGTCGAGCACCGCGCCGACCACCGGGCCGCAACTGGCAACGTAGGCGGTGCTGCCGTCGCTGCTGAGCGCGACGTCGCGGATGGGCAGACCCAGCTCGTAGGCCCCGACGATGCGGGAGCCGCCGTCGGAGGGTGCGCCGGTCTCGATGACGACAAGTTCGCCGCCGGAGGGCCCGTTGGTGGCGGCATAAAGCTGAGCGCCGTCGGGGCTGAGGCGCACGCAGTCCGCGGTGACACCCGCCGCGCCGGCCAGGTCGATCACCTCGGTCTCGTCGGTGGCGGTGTCCACGACCACGACGTCGGCACCGCGGGCGTGGTTCCGGCCGGCGTAGACGAACCTTCCGTCGGCGCTCACGGCGAGGTCGCTCACGCTGTGGGCCAGCGGATGCGTCGCGATGCGCGCGTTCGACGCGACGTCGACGACGGTGACGGAGTCATAGGACGGGGTTGCGGTGCTGATGTAGGCGCGCGGGGCGTCGCCGCCGCTCAGGGCGACCGCGAACGGCTCGTCCAGGGCGAGGGTTTGCACCACGAGGCGGGCATCGGTGTCGACGATGGAGACCGTGTCGCGGCCGTGGTTGGCCACGACCAGCCGGCTGCCGTCGGGGCTGATGCCGATGTCGCTGATCGGACCGTTTCGCACCGGAATTGCGACGATCGAAGTGTCGTCGAATTGGAACACCCGGTCATCCGGGAAGGCCTTGCGGCCGGTCGAAGCGCTCACGCTGTACCGCCTTTGCTGTGTTGTCGGCGCGGGGCGAAGTCGCCGGGACTTGCGCGACAGTTCGGCCTCCGGATCCCGCAGGATCTCAGCGCCTAAAAGGCGCCGACGCGACTGGTTTTGCGAGTCTACCGGCCAAAATTCGCGTCAAACGGTTCGAAAATCCCCCGACGTTAGCTACGTCACTCCCCGCACTCAGGTTCTGCTCAGGCTTTCAATTACGCTGTATCGCAGTCGCTTACCCGTAGCGAAACTGACGCAAACGCGCATCCGGGGTATTTCGCTTTCACCGCTAACGTTCCCGGTCAGCGCCCTGAGGCCATCCACGTTAAGAAACTCTCAGCGTTCACTTCCCGGGGAGGGGAAGATCACAGGCCTTCACTGGCTGAACTGGGTCTGCGGCCTGGCCAAGGCGGCACCGTCGACCAAGATGTCGAGCTTTTCGTTGTAAAACGCCACCAGACCGGCGATCTGGCCCACCGCGGGCAACGGGTAGTGGTACGTCCAGGCCAGGTCCGGGTGCACGACACCACCGGAACGCACCGACCAGTAGCCCGACGTCACGCCTTTGTACGGGCACAGCGTCTGTGTCGCGCTGGGCTCCAGATGCTCGAAGGCGACATCCGTTGGATCGATGTAATACCTTGTCGGCAAACCTGTTTCGAATAGCAGCACAGGAGAACTGGTGTCCGCCAAGATCATTCCGTCCAACTCCACACGAACATGCCGGTGTGAGCGTAGCGCATCCACCCGCGAGTAGGGATTGCGCGGATGGCCGTAGATCGGCTCGTCTTCCTCGAACCAGCGCAACGATTCCCATTCGAATCGCACGGTCCCGGCCACCGGGCCGCCACCGTCGGCGTCGAACACCCGCGCGGCGGACGGGTAAGTCGCACCGGCGCCCTGCAAGGAGTGCAGCCGCGACGGACCGAACTGCACCTTCTGCGGATGGTCCTCGTCGCGCAGGAACTCCGCGCGGACATCAATCAACGGGATGTAGTACTGCGGGTAGTAGGGGACCTCCCACACATAGCGGGCGGCGGTGGTGTCGAAGACCAGCGCGTCGCCCAGATAACCGCGCACCCGGCGCGGCGCGGGTTCGACCCTGCCGCGCATGGCGGCCATCTGGGGGTAGTCGCGATCGGCGGTCACGTCTGATCCTTGGCGGCCAGGCCGGCCGGCGCGTGGGCGATCGCCGCCCGGATGGCGTCGGCCAGCGCCAGGGCGCTTTCCTCGGTGAGCTCCAGCGCCACCCGCGCCGACGGCCCCAGCTGCGGGTTGAGCACGTCGATGTTGACGGTGTGGCCGTAGGGCGCGTGGACCGGGTGATCGACATACACCGTCGCGCGGCTGGCGCCGAACCACCCGGTGGCGCCCTTGCCGCTGCCGTCGATCGCGACGTGTTCGGTGAGATGAGTGCACATGACGGGCGTACCTAGCCTTTCAGGTGGGTGGCGAAGAAGTCGTCGATGCGCCGCCAGCCGTCGACCGCCGCCACCGGCCGGTAGGCGGGCCGGTCGACGGAGAAGAACGAGTGGCCCGCGCCCTCGTAGGAGTGAAACTCGTGCGGCTTGTCGAACCGGCTCAATGCCTCGTCCAGTGCGGCCACCGCGGCCGGCGCCGGGAATCGGTCGTCGAGCCCGAACAGGCCCAGCATCGGACAGCTCAGATGCGGCGCCAACTGCAGTATCGGCTTCATCGCCTTAGGCATGCCCTCGGGTGGATCCTCGACGATGAAGGCGCCGTAGCAGTCCACCGCCGCGTCGAACGGCAGCGAACACGCCGCCAGGTACGCGTGTCGCCCACCCGAGCAGTGGCCGATCACACCGAACTTCCCGTTGGCGCCCGGCAGCGAACGCAGGTGCTCGACCGCGCCCGCGACGTCGCCGACCAGCCGCTCGTCGGGCACCCCGCCGGCGGCCCGCGCCGCCGCCGCCGCGTCGTCGGGCGACGCGCCCGGCGCCTCACGCGAATAGAGGTTGGGGGCCACGGCGTGGTAGCCGCTGACGGCCAGCCGCCGGACGAATTCCTTGGTCTCGCGGTCGTAGCCGGGCATGTGGTGGATCCACACGACTCCCCCGCGCGTCCCTTCGGCTAGGGGTGAGGCACGGTACGCCTCGATCTCGTCGCCGCCGTGGCCGGTGATCGTGATGGTTTCCGCCCGAATGGCGTCGGGGCTGAGCGCGTTCATCGCAAACCTTCCGGGCTCGCCGGCTGGGCCGCAACCGGACGGAGCGCGTGCGGCCGGTCGGGCCGCCCCGCCGGACACCAACGTATCGGAACACCCGCGCGCCCGGGCGATTCGTGTTCTCTCCCGGGCCCGGCGCCGGCCCGCAACTCGCGTGTCGTGCGACCCCGCCACCCCGGGTGGACGTCACGCTGTAGGGGACGCCGAGCAGGAACTGGCCGCGCTGACGAATGGGGCACCGCACGTGGTTGACAGCGCTGAACATCGAGAGCCGCGAAGCCATGCCGCAGAACAGGGCCATCACCGGCTGGTGGGTCGGCCGCACCGCGACGACGAGGGTGTGATCGTCGAAGCCGAACAACGGGCCGCCCGGTTGCGTTCCGAGGAACATCGCTTCGGCCGGCGCGGCGAGCGGTTCGACCGGCGTTCCCCCTTCGTCACGGGAATGACCGCCGCGGCCGGCGTGGCAGTGACCTATGGGGCGGTCCGCGTCCTCGGGTCGATGTCGTCGGTGCTGGTCTTGATCGGTGTGGCCATGTTTTTCGCGCTCGGGCTCGAGACCGCCGTGTCGTGGCTGGTCAACCACAAGCTGCCGAGGTGGGCGGCGGTGACGGTCGTGGTGACTCTCGTGTTCGCCCTCATCGCCGGGACAGTGGCCGCGACCATTCCCCCGCTGGTGCAGGAGGCACGCCAGCTCGTCGAGCAACTGCCGCATTATCTGCAGCACATCCAAGACCGCTCGTCGCTCATCGGCAGGCTCGACGAGCGCGTCCATCTGCAACAGCGGATCACCGAGATGGTCAACGGGTCCGGCCGCTTCACCTTCGCGGGGATCATCAGAACCGGGTCGGAGGTGTTCGGTGTCCTGTCCCACATCGGCATCGTGGCGATGCTGACCATCTACTTCCTGGCCGACATGCGCCGGATCCGGGCCGGCTTCTACCGGCTCATGCCCAATTCCCGTCGGCCGCGCGCCATCCTGATCGGCGACGAAGTGGTGGCGAAGTTCGGCGCCTATCTCTTCGGGAACGTGCTGACGTCGGTCATCGCGGGGTTCGCCACGTTCGTGTGGTGTGTCCTGCTCGATGTCCCCTACGGGGTCCTGCTGGGTGTCGTGGTCGCCGTCTTGGACCTTTTTCCCTACGGCTCCACGGTGGGCGGATTCGTCGTTGCCGCCGTCGCGGTCAGCGTCTCGATCCCGGTCGCCATCGGGACCGTCGCCTTCTACATGGGATTCCGGCTGGGCGAGGACTACCTGTTGACGCCCAGGATCATCGGGCGGGCCGTCAGGGTGCCGGCCGGCGTCACGGTCGTCGCCGTGCTCCTCGGCGCCGCGTGGCTGGGCGTGGTCGGAGCGCTGGTGGCGATCCCGCTGGCCGCGGCGCTCCAGCTGCTGGTGCAGGAACTGCTGTTCCCGGCGCTGGACGAGGCGTGAAAACGTACCGAAGCCGTTGCCGCATAAGAAATGACGGCGACGGCGCTCTATTCACATTCCGCGCTCATGCTGGCTGCGGGCCCCCAGCCATCCGCTGCCCACCAGGAGTCCCGTCACGGTTGCCCCGAAGGCGAATCCGCCGACGTGGGCGAAGAACGCGACACCACTGCCACCGGATTTCGCCGACATCAGCGCGTAGTTGCCCTCGAAAAACTGCAACAGGAACCATCCCCCGAGGTAGACCCACGCCGGGACCCGGATTGGGAACCACCCCACCAGCGTGAGGATGCTCGAGCTGGGATAGAGCACGAAGTAGGCACCCAGCACCGCGGCGATCGCGCCGCTGGCTCCCAGGGTCGGTATCTGCGCGTCGGACGCGCTGCCGAACAGCAGGGTCATGGCGCTCTGCAAGAAGACCGCGGCGAACCCGCCGACGAAGTAGAAGATCAGGTAGCGCAGCCTCCCGAAGGCGTCCTCGACGTTCTTGCCGAAGATCGCCAGAAACCACATGTTGCCGAGGATGTGGTCCCAGCCCGCATGCAAGAACATGGCGGTGATCCACCCGATGCCCCACGGCTCGGGCGTGGCGCAGGAGTTTTCGATGGCGCACGGATAAAACGACGCCTGGTGGATCGCTGCCTCCGGGTCCGGCAATTCGTAGAACACAAACACCGCAAGGTTCGCGGCGATCAGCCCCACATTCATCCAGGGGAACCGGCGGGCAGAAATACTATCGCTGTAGGGAATCATCCGAACGCTTCCGTGCCGTGCAATGTCGACGTGTCCCAGGCTGGTCGGGCGTCACCCTGGACACGAGAGTCCAAAGACACTTGGTTACCGTCTGGACGTGGTGCCTGCCCTGTCAGCGAGTGAGCGCGCGTCCGCTCTGTCGCACGGGGTGGGCGTCGTCCCCGGTACCGTCGGCCGCCCCCGTGCCGCCTCGCGGCCCCCGGTGAGGTCGAGCGCGATGTCGACGAGCATGTCCTCCTGGCCGCCCACCATCCCGCGACGCCCGGCCTCGACCAGAAGCGTGCGCGCGTCGACGCCGAACCGTTCGGCCGCCGCCTCCGCGTGGCGCAGGAAGCTCGAATACACGCCGGCGTAGCCGAGAGTGAGCGTCTCGCGATCCACGCGCACCGGCCGCTCCTGCAGCGGGCGGACGAGGTCGTCGGCGGCATCCTCGAGGGCGTCGAGGTCGCAGCCGTGTTGCCAGCCCATCCGGGTGGCGGCCGCGATGAACACCTCGAGCGGGGCGTTGCCCGCGCCGGCGCCCATGCCGGCCAGGGATGCGTCCACGCGCCGGCACCCGTGCTCGACGGCGACCATCGAGTTGGCGACGCCGAGGGAAAGGTTGTGGTGGGCGTGGATGCCGATCTCGGTCTCGGCGGAAAGCTTTTGGCGCACCGCGTCGACGCGCTCGGCGACGTCACGCATGGTCATCGCACCGCCGGAGTCGACGACGTAGACGCAGCCGGCGCCGAACCCCTCCATCAACTTGGCCTGGTCGGCCAGGGCCCCCGGGGTGGTCAGGTGGCTCATCATCAGGAAGCCGACGGTGTCCATGCCCAGCTCGCGGGCGGCGGCGATGTGGTGCGCCGAGATGTCGGCCTCGGTGCAGTGGGTGGCGACCCGCACCACGGTGGCGCCGACCCGGTGCGCCGCGGCGAGGTCGCGGATGGTGCCGATTCCCGGCAGGATCAACGTGGCGATCTTCGCGCGGCGGACCACCGCGGCGACCGCCTCGATCCATTCCAGGTCGGTGTGTGCGCCGAACCCGTACACGCAGGTGGAGCCGCCGAGCCCGTCGCCGTGGGCGACCTCGATGGAGTCGACCCCGGCGGCGTCGAGCGCTGCGGCGATGCCCGCGGCCTGTCGCAGTGTGTACTGGTGGCGCACCGCGTGCATCCCGTCCCGCAAGGTGACGTCGCTGATGTAGAGCTGATCGGTCATGACGGCGCCCCCGCACCCGTCAACGCATGCGCGGCAATGCTTTCGGCGGTGGCCAGCGCCGCGGAGGTCATGATGTCGAGGTTGCCGGCGTAGGCGGGCAGGTAATCCGCGGCGCCGGCCACCTGCAGCAGGGTGGTGACCCGGGTGCCGATGAACTTTCCAGTCTCGGGAATGTGCAGCGGGTTGTCGGGACCGAACGTCTCGAACTGCACGGGTTGCTTGAGCCGGTACCCGGGCACGTAGCGCCGGACCCGCTCGATCATCGCGGCGATGGACGCCTCGATGGCGGCGTGCTCGCAGTCGCCTTCCACCAGGCAGTAGACCGTGTTGCGCATCAGGATCGGCGGATCCGCCGGGTTGAGCACGATCACCGCTTTGCCCCGCTGCGCCCCGCCGACGACTTCCAAAGCGGTGGCCGTGGTTTCGGTGAACTCGTCGATGTTGGCCCGGGTGCCCGGGCCCGCGGACTTCGCGGAGATCGACGAGACGATCTCGGCGTAGGCCACCGGCGCCGAGCGGTTCACCGCGGCCACGATCGGTACGGTCGCCTGCCCCCCGCACGTCACCATGTTGAGGTTCGGCGCGTCGAGGTGGTCGGTGAGATTGACCACCGGGACGCAGAACGGACCGATGGCGGCCGGGGTCAGGTCGAGGACGCGTACGCCGTTGTGGCGCAACGCCTCCCAGTGACTGGCGTGGGCCTCGGCGGAGGTGGCGTCGAACACGAGGCGCACCCGCTCGAAGCCCGGCATGGCCAGCAGGCCGTTGACGCCCTCCGACGACGTCGGCACGCCCAGGCGTTTCGCCCTGGCCAGCCCGTCGGACGTGGGGTCGATGCCGATCATCGCGGCCATCGTCAGAGGTCCGCCGCCGCGCAGGATTTTGAGCATCAGATCGGTGCCGATGTTGCCCGACCCGATGATCGCCACGGGAAATTGCCGACCGGCCATGGGGTGTCCTCTCCGCTTACGCGAAGCTCACGCCGACCGCGCCGAGGCCGGTGATCGCGGCCCTCGCCCGGTCGCCGGCTTCGACGAAAGCGGCCGTGGTGTAGGAGCCCGACATCACGAACTGCCCGGCCTCGATCGCGGTTCCGTATTCGGCCAGGGCGTTGGCCAGCCACGCGACGGCCGCGGCCGGATCGCCCATCACGGCGGTGCCCCGCCCCGTTTCGATGAGCGCGTCGTTCAGGTAGAGCGCCGCGGTGGTGCCCGGCAGGGGCGGCGCGTCCGAGATCGGCACCCACTCGCCCAGCACCACGGCGCCGGAACTGGCGTTGTCGGCGACGGTGTCCGCCAGGGTGATCCGCCAGTCGGCGATCCGGCTGTCCACGATCTCGAGCGCGGCGGCCACCGCTTCGGTGGCCGCCATCACCTCGGCGACCGTCACGCCCGGACCGCGCAGCGGTGCCCGCAGCAGGAACGCCACTTCGGGTTCCACCCGCGGCGTGCAGAACGCGCGCCTGAGCACCGGCGCCCCGTCGCCGAGCACCATGGTGTCGAGGACGTAGCCGAAGTCGGGCTCGTCGACGCCGAGCAGCGCCTGCATCGGCGCGGAGGTCAACCCGATCTTGTGGCCCCGCAGCCGTTCGCCGGCAGCGAGGTGGCGCTCGAGGTTGCGTCGTTGCACCGCATAGGCCTGGACGACATCAAGGCCCGGATAGGCCTCGGTCAGCGGCGGGATCGGGCTGCTGTTCGCCCCTGCCGCAAACAACCGCCGGGCGGCCTCGTCCAGCCGGCCGTTTTGGGCGGTCGTCTCGATCATGTGAAGTCCCCGGATTCCAGCAGCTGGGTCGCCGACTGGAAGACCAGGCGGGCGTGCAGGTCGAAGAGCTTGATCAGGTCCACCGAGTCACCACCGATCTCTTTGGCGATGAACAGGCCGTCCGCTCCGGCGATCGCGTAGGTGGTCAGCAGCCGCACCCCCTCCTCGTCGAGCCCGGGCGCAACGTCGCGCACGACCGCCTCGAACCGGTGAAAGGCCGCGTCGCGCACCTGGAGGAACATCTCCCTCGCGCGCGGCTCGACGGGTCGGCGCTCCAGCGCCAGCATCAAGCCCAGGCGGATGAAGTCGGGCGCGTCCAGCAGCGCCTTGGCCACCTGCGTCCCCAGGTCGGCCACCCGCTCCTGGACCAGGGCGCCGCCGGGCAGGTCGAGGGCGGCCAGCCAGCGGCCGAAGCTGCGCTCGATGACCGCGGCGATCAGGTCGTCCTTGTCGGCGAAGTGCCAGTAGATCGATGTCGGCGGCAGGCCGCTTTTCTTGCTGACCAGCGAGATCGTGGTGCCTTCGTACCCGCGCTCGGTGGCGACCTCGGTCGCCGCATCGAGGATCCGCTCGCGCGACTGCTCCCCGTTGGCCCGGGTGCGTCTGCCGGCGCGGGATCCGCTGGAGCCAGTGCTGCCGGAGCCTGTGGTCACGTTGCCCCCTTTTGAGTGTTGACCGTCACGCTATCGAAGCTTACTGTATGGATCACTACATTAACAAGCCGCCGGAAGGGCCGAGATGACTGAGCAAAAAACCTATGACGTGGCGATCGTCGGCTACGGCCCCGTCGGCTGCACCGCGGCGAACCTGTTGGGCCAGCTGGGCCTGAATGTTGTTGTGGTGGAACGTGACCCGGACATCTATGCGCGGGCGCGCGCCATCTCCACCGACGAGGAAGTGGTACGCATCTGGCAGCAGGTGGGGCTGGCGGACCGGCTCAACGCCGACATGCAGCCGGGCTGCGGGGCGAACTTCGTCGACGCCAACGGCGTACCGTTCGTCAAGCTGTTGCCCGTGTCGAGGGGTAACGGGCACCCCCCGCAGCAGTTCATTTACCAGCCGGCGCTCGAGAAGGTGCTGCGCGACGGGGTCGATCGCTTCCCCAACGTCTCCGTCCTGCTTCGGCACGAGTGCCTGCGTTTGCTCCCGCAGGGCGACTTCGTGGAGTTGATGCTCGCCGACCTGACCACCGACGAGTTCCGGCGGGTCCGCGCCTCCTACGTGATCGCCGCCGACGGCGGGTCCAGCGCCACCCGCGCCCAGCTGGGTGTCGGCTTCAGCGGCCGCACCTACGCCGAGCGTTGGATCGTCATCGACACCAAGGTGCTCAAGGAATGGCCCGGCCACGACCGGCTTCGGTTCCATTGCAACCCCGAACGGCCGACCGTCGACTGCCCCACCCCACTGGGACACCACCGCTGGGAGTTCCCGGTGCGCGACGAAGAGGACGAGCGGGACCTGCTCTCGGAGGACGCGATCTGGCAGGTGCTGCGCGGCCAGGGGATCTCGCCGGACAATGTGCAGATCTTGGGGTTCGCCTGCTACAGCCACCACGTCCGCTTCGCCGACCGGTGGCGGGTGGGCCGGATCTTCCTGGCCGGCGACGCCGCCCACGCGATGCCACCGTGGATCGGCCAGGGCATGTGCGCCGGGGTGCGGGACGTGGCGAATCTGTGCTGGAAGCTCGGGGCCGTGCTGAACGGGTCGCTGCCGGAATCGGTGCTCGACACCTATCAGACCGAGCGGCTGCCCCACGTGAAGGAGGTGACCAATCGCGCGGTGAAGACCGGCAAGCTCATCATCGAGCGGAACCGGTTGCGCGCGGCGGCCCGCAATCACATCTTCCGGACCGCGAGCAGGGTGCCCTACTTCTCCACCTGGCTGCGCGACCACCGCTGGTTGCCCGACGCGCGCTACCGCGACGGTCTGCTCGCGCGCAACGGGAACGGGGCCGTCGGCTGGCTGATCCCGCAGCCCTGGGTCCGCGACGAGAAGGGCGACAGCGTGCGCCTCGACGACGTGGTCGGCGGCCGGTGGACCGTGCTGCACACCGGGCGCGCAGTCACAGCACCGGACTGGCTGGCCGCGGGCGTGCCGGCCTTGAAAGTCATCCCGCCCCAAAGCGTTCCGCGCGCCGACTGCGTCGTCGACAGCGACGGATCGCTGACCGCCTGGCTGGACAGCAAGGGTGCGTCGGCGGTGGTCGTGCGGCCCGACGGCTTCGTCTACGCCGGGGCCACCGACGGCCAGCCCCTTCCGCCGCCGCCGGCCGGCTTCAAGTCGTAAGGAAAGACCCAGTGACCACTACCACCCTCACCGAACGCACCGTCAGCGTCAAAGGAAAAGACATCTTCGTCGCCGAGACCGGCAGCGGCCCGGCCCTCGTGTTGCTGCACGGCGGCGGACCGGGCGCGTCGGGCGTATCGAATTACGGGCGCAACATCGAGGCACTCGCCGAGAACTTCCGGGTCATCGTTCCGGACATGCCCGGGTACGGCCGCTCCACCAAGGGCGTCGACCGGGGCGACCCGTTCGGGTACCTCGCCGATCACATCCGGGGCATGCTCGACGAGCTCGGCATCGACAGCGCGCACCTGGTCGGCAATTCCTACGGCGGGTCGTGTGCGCTGCGCCTGGCCCTGGACACGCCCCACCGGGTGAACAAGCTCGTGCTGATGGGTCCCGGTGGCGTCGGGACGACCCGCGGACTGCCCAGCGAGGGCCTGCGGAGCCTGCTGGCCTACTACGGCGGCGACGGACCGAGTCTGGAGAAGCTGCGCACGTTCATCCGGTCATACCTGGTGTATGACGGCGCCGCGGTGCCCGACTCGCTGATCGAGTCCCGCTACCAGGCGTCGATCGATCCCGAGGTGATCGCAAACCCGCCGCTGCAACGGCCGTCGGGGTTGCGCACGCTGTGGCGGATGGACTTCACCCGCGACCACAGGCTGGCCGGCCTCGCGACGCCGACGCTCATCGTCTGGGGCCGGGAAGACAAGGTGAACAAGCCGAGCGGCGCAGCGATGCTGGCCGACCGGCTGCCCAACGCCGACGTCCTGCTGGCCGCCAACACCGGACACTGGGTCCAGTGGGAGCGTGCCGAACTGTTCAACGCCGTCGCTGCCGCGTTCCTGAAAACCTAACCACTGCAATCAATTACAAGGATCAACATGTCTACCACCCACCGGCCCTCGGTGTTCGGCAATGCGCACCTGGGTTATGTCGTGATCGAAACCGACAAGATCAGCGACTGGAAGCGCTTCGGCCGCGACGCGATCGGCATGCACCTCGACGAGATGGCGCCCGACACCGTCCGGTTCCGCCTCGACGACAACGAGTGTCGCGTGCTGCTGCGACGGGGGCCGGCGGAAGACGTCGTCGCGCTCGGTTGGCAGCTCGACGGTCACGCAACGTTCGACGAGATCAGTCGCCGCGTCGCCGACCACGGGGTGCCCAGCGTCGAGGGCAGCGACGAAGAGGCGAAGCTGCGCGGGGTCGAGCGCTTCCTGCGGTTCCCCGGCCCGAACGGACTCGCCCAGGAGATCTACACCACCGCCCGCAGCGCGCCGCTGTCCCTGGACATCCCGGGCAGCGGATTCGTCACCGGCACAGGCGGAATGGGCCACGTCGCCCTCACCACGAAGAAGCCCCACGAGGTGCGCGGCTATTACAACCACGTCTTCGACGCGCGGCTTTCGGACTACATCGACGAGACCATCAGCGGAATGCGGTTCAAGATCCGGTTCCTGCGAGTCAACGACCGACACCATTCGGTGGCGATCGCATCGGTGAACGCGTTGCCGATCAACCCGATTCGCACCCGCGTCCAGCACGTCAACGTGCAGGTCGCGGCCCTCGACGATATGGTCACCTCCTACCAGCGGGTCAAGGCACTGGGTTTCGGCATGGCCCTGTCGATCGGGCAGCACACCAACGACAAGGAGCTCTCCTACTACGCGGCGACGCCGTCGGGCTTCGAATGGGAGGTGGGCTGGAACCCGATCGTCGTCGACGAAGCGACCTGGAGCCCCACCACCCACCAGGGCATCAGCATCTGGGGCCACCGGCCGGAAGGGCAGGCCGTCATCGCCAAGCTCCACCAGTTCGCGGCGGCCACCCGCTCGCTACGGCACCGGGAAGACACCGTCGCGGCGCTCAGCGCGCCGGGCATCGCCGACGACTAGCGGCGATCGCGAGCGCGGCGAAGCCGGGCGAAGCGGGTCGCCGACGACTAGCGGCGATCGCGAGCGCGGCGAAGCCGGGCGAAGCGGGTCGCCGACGACTAGCTGCCCGCGCACCGGTCAGCGCCGCTTGTCGCGCACCTTGTAGGTCGACGGCCACGACTTGCGCGATTCGTCCCCGGTCAACGGGATGCCCATGCCCCCGACCTTGACGTTGTAGGCCTCCTTGCCGGGGCCGACCTCCCGGTTGGCGTGTTCCTGCGCGAGGAAGTACAGCTCGTCGATGGTGGCTTCGTCGTAGGCGACGAACGAGGTCTCGCGCTCGAGGTCATCGACGCCGATCAGCATCCGCGCGGGGAGGAATCGCGAGGCCAGCGCCGCCAGACCCAGCAGCGTGAACGGAATCAGCCAGTAGCACACGTACGACAACGGGGTCCCGGTGTCCCGGATCGTGGCGTCGCCCCGCAGGATCGGCGGGATCGCCGACGACACCGTCATGCTGGCCACCGTCGCCACCCAGATCCAGCTCAGGACGCGGACGGTCCGGCCGAACAGTTCGGTCTTCACGACGTCGGCGGGTTGTTCCGCGGCGGCGAACGCGCGCACGAAGGTCCTGCCCGTCAGCGTGCCGACCAGCGCCACCATGAGGAAGCCTCCGGTGCTGAGCGGCAGCATCCACCGCCGGGCGAATGTGTCGCCCAGCGCGAAGGTCAGCGCCACCAGAACCACAAAGACTGCGACAGAACCGATTTCGAGCGTTCGCTCCGGCTTGCCGCCGACCGCCCCGATCACCATGGCGATGACCGCGACCGCCAGAGCGGTCAACACGGCGGCGCCGAACGGCACGTTGCCGACGAGCACCCAATAAACGATCCACGAAGCAAGACCAAACAGCATGCCCACGATGCGCCAGTCTATGAGTGGCGGATCGCCGCGCCGCCGGCGGCAGGCCAGAAATTTGGTCCGCGGGCCAAACCGCGCACCGTCGAGTCCGGGCTGACCACCGTGATCACCGCGCCACCAAGCGCTTTCCTCGGCGTGCGCCCGCGCCAAGTAGTAGGGGCCTTACGACCCTTGGCGTCATGCCCAGCCGGCGTCAGTCTTGACCCAGACGTTTGCAGGCGGTGGCGGGCTCCGGAAGCTGTCAGCCAGGACAGGGTGAGGCTGGGTCGAGCTATGGAACGCACGGCGACACCGGCTGTGGGCGTGGTGGCGATCGGTGCATCCGCAGGAGGCATCGAAGCGTTGTGTGAACTGGCGGCGGGCATGCCGGCCGACTTCCCGTTCGCTGTCATGATCGTCATCCACATGAGCCGGGGAGCGCCTTCGCTGCTGGCCCAGATCATCGGCAGGTGCGGTCCATTGCCGGCGGTCGCGGCCGTCGACGGCGCGGTCCTGGAGGCCGGACGTATTTACGCCGCCGTGCCCGATCACCATCTGCTTGCCCGCGACCACCGGATAGCCCTGTCGGATGGTCCGTGGGAGAGCGGTCGCCGACCGGGGATCGATGCGCTTTTCCGGTCGGTCGCGCTGGACTACGGCCCCAGGGCAATCGGTGTCCTGATGTCGGGCCTGCTCGACGACGGCGTGGCCGGGCTGCGCGCCATCAAGGCGAAGGGAGGAGTCACCGTGGTCCAGGAACCGGCGGACGCGCTGTTTCCCGATCTGCCGAACAACGCCATCAAGGCCTCCGTGGCCGATCACACCGCGGCGGCCAAGGACATCGGGAGCCTGCTCGCCGAGCTGGCCGGCCGGAACATCGAAGAGCCGGCGGCGGACCCGGACGGGCGGCTCGAGTTGGAGAACCAGATCGCAATGGACAGCCAATTCGCGGCGGCGGTCGGCATGGAGGACCTGGGCCCGCCGACCGGGTACACCTGCCCCAGCTGCAACGGCGCGCTGATGGCCGTTGCCGACAACGGGTACCGCTGCCAGGTCGGGCACGCATGGACCGCACAGGCGCTGCTGGTGGCTTACGGCGACGAACTCGAGGAAGCGGTCTGGGCGGCCATCCGCACCCTGAAGGACACCGCGCGACTGTCTCGCACCTTGGCCGAAAATGCGGAGAGCGCAGTCGATTTGGAAGGCTACACCGCCGCGGCGAACCAGGCCGCGCACGCGATCGCCGCGCTGCGCCAGGGCCTTCTGGCGGCCAAGGCCGGCAACAACGGGACCACCGAGGCGTCGTCGTGAAAGGCTAGCCGGACGCGCCGGTGTTCAGCGCCATCGCCAAGAAGTCGAGACGCCACAGCGACTGGAACAACTTGCGTCCGAATTCCTTTACCAGACCGGCGTTTTCCGGCCCGACATCGTCACGCTGTGCCATGGACTCGATGATCTCCCGAATCGTGCGGCGGCCGTCGACCTGCTGGACGAAGGGCAGCTGGGCCGGGTTGAGCTTCAACTTCGCGCCGGGCAAATGGATCTCGTCGCCGGACAGTAGGCATGCCGTGCGCAGCAGCGGGACGTAATCGAACGCTTCAGCCGTGGAAAAGTCGATTGCGTAATGCTCTTTCGGACGTTCCGGGCGACAGGCCATGAAGAAGTGGGTGGCGTTGGCCGGCTGCAGCCGTTCCATGACGGACCACAGTTCGACGTCCGGGAGCCGGTCCAGCACGGCCTGGAACCGGCTCGCCGGCGCGACGAAATCGTGCGGGTAGTAAGGCGTTTTGTGAAACCATCCCTGGAATGCCAGCCCGGCGGAGCTGACCAGGTCCAGGCATTCCGTGACGGTGTAGCTTCGCTGGCGACTGTGCAGAAACGTATCGACCAGGGCGCCGTCGGACATCAGATCGTTCGCGCGGTTGAGGTAGGACCGCACCGGGTGATCCGCCGGTAGCACCGTGATCGCCTCTTTGACCATTTGGACCGATGCATCGTCCTGCGTTAGTCCGAGGTCGCGAAACACCGATTCGAGCATGTCGACGCCGATGCGGCCGTACTTCGCGTAAAGCATGACGGCCAGCACCCCATCGGCGCGCAGACGTCCGCCCAGCGCTTTGAGGCCGGCCAGCGGCTCCGCCATGTGGTGCAAGACGCCGGTGGAGACGATCAGGTCGAAGTCGCGGGACAGCGTCGCCACTTCTTCGATGGGAAGCAGACGCAATTCCAGGTTGTCGAGCCCGTGCTTGTCCTTCAAGTATTGCTGGTGCTTCAGCGCCGACCGGCTGACGTCGATGGCGACCACTGTGGCGGCGCGGTTCATGAACGCGATCAGGGCCGCCTGGAAGGTGCCGCAGCCCGCGATGAGAATGTCGAGATCCGGCTTGTAGCCCCGGTCGGGCCACAACACCCGGTGCGCCCAGAAGGGATCGAACCAATCCCAGTGGTTCGTGCTCCATGCCGCGAGGTCGGTCACGGGAGGCGGATATTCCCACCGATCGTATTGGCGGGAAACATCGTCGGCCCGCGGATCGTCGGTCACTTCGGCGCAACTCCTTCGCGGTGGCGGTCGCGACCAACTTACTGTGCTTGGCCTCGGTCGGCCCGCCGACGGTATGCCGCGATGACCGGCGTTCGCGTTCACATCAGCGGGGGACCCGGTATCAGCCAGATCAGCGAGGTGTCGATGAGCCCGCGGTACTGCGGGCAGTAGGCGGCCACCGACAGGCCGATGAAATAACCGGACTCCCGCATCGTGAGGTCGGTGTCGCGCATCACCTTCATCGCCAAAACGCTTGCATTCGCGTTGTTGTCGAATCCCGTACACACCCGGTGCGCCATGGCGATCGCGGTGCCGCTGTCCCGGACCTCGATCCCGTAATTCACCAGCGACGCGATGAACGCATCATCGACCGGATCCGCCGACGCCGACCCCGAACAAAGCGCCGCGGTGGCGGACAGCAGGAGCACGCAGGCGACCACCCATCGCTTCCCACGCGGGACGTTCATCCGGCTGGGCATCCCTTCTTTGCGGACCTTCGGTGCGGACTACTGCGTCCCCGCGCCGTCGGCGACCCGGTCAATTCGGCGAAGATACCGATACTTTCGCCCCGGCCGCCCCTTGCGCGGACTGCCCGTTGGTCTGCGGCGCGCTCATGTCGCGCAGCGCGACGGGTTGTGAACGCCACCCGGCGTATCCGAGGGCCGCGCTGATCGCCGTGTAGACAACGGCCTCCGTCCACATGAACCCGACGCCCCACTTCCTGCCGAGGAAGATGGGCTCGTCGATGATGCCGGCTGATGCGGCGACGGCGTAGCCCGCGTGCGCATAGGCGATTCCGGCGAACGCTCCGCAGAAGAATTTGCTGATTTCGCGATTCATGTCATTGCCCTCTCTCGGTAGCCACGAAGTCGTGTGGTTTCACTGTCGCGACTCCCCCGTAACCGGGCATAGGGGCCAAGGTCCTCCCGCACCGGACCCTTCGTCGCATTCCGTCGAGCGCCTTTAGGCCCGCTCGACCGATGACCTACGGGTGTTCGTTGAGGACGCGATCGCGGATGGCGGTGGCGGTGGACAGATGCCCCTCCGCGGAATTCATGAACTCCCCCGCATGGCGGGCCTCGTTCGCATCCTTGTCCTCGACCGCGGCGACGCAGAAGTGGGACGCGGCGTCGAAGTCGTCGAGGCTGGCTTGCAGCGCCGTGGTGAGTTCTTTGTCAGGAGACGGCAGGTGGCCCTGCAGGAAACTCGCCGCCTCATGGCCATCGTGGCAGGCCGCCCCGAGGCCGGGGTAATCCTGGCTGCCGATGGCGAAGGTGGCCTTGCCCATGGCGATTCCCAGGTCCTGCATGTGGTCTTTGGTCAGCTCGACCCATTCGCGCACGGCCTGGGAATGCGGCGTTGTCGTGGTGGTGGTGCCCCCGCCGGTGTGTGTCCGAGTTGAACACCCCGCGATGAGAAGAACCACCGCAACGACCCCAATGGCTTGCTTGATCACCCTGGTGATCCTTCGCCCCCGCGACGCCAGTCAGACAGGGCATAAAGGCTCTACCTCCGATAGGAAGACGACCCAGATTTGCTCAAACTACCGCGTACGATGCGTTGAACTGCACGGACGCTCGGTGCCCAGTCGGACTCGACAAGGGACCAAAGTCCCCTTCCCACCGGAGTTCTCGTCCGGGCCTAGCAAGCCAGTTATGGTGACGCCCATGTTCTGGCGTCGTGGCCGGCGGTCAGCGGCACTGCTTGCCGTGCTGCTTTCCGCGTGCCATTCGACCGGAGGCACCCCACACTCCGCGCCGTCGCCGGTCACCCCGACGTCATCGTCTGCTCCGGTGTCCAACCGGGCCGGCGCATTGTTCTACGCCAAGGCGGGGTCGCTGTACGTCAGCGCGCCTGCGGGCGAGCCGGGGCGCAAGCTGACGGACGGCCCTGCGGACACCCAGCCCGCGCCATCGCCCGACTTGGCGCACGTCGCGTTCGTGCGAAAGGTGAAGGGTGACGACTACGGCGGTGAGTTATGGGTGCAGGACCTCTCGCAAGAGCTCATGCCCGTCGGTCCGCCGCGGCGGCTCGTGGACCCGGCGAAAATTCCGCAGGTCCCCGACGAGGGACCGACCATGATCGCAAGCCCCAGATGGTCGCCGAAGGGACAACAGGTGGCCTTCGTCGACCACCCCGCTGACGGGATCATCAACGGTGGCCGCCTGCTCGTCGCGGCCACGGACAATGGCGCGCTGGTGCCCGCAGAACCGCCGCTGTTCGCCGTACCCGACTTCGCGTGGTCACCCGACGGCGGCGACATCGTGTGGGTCAACTCGCGCAGCGACGTGCGGCCTGTCGATGTCAATGTGCTCGTGGTCGGCGGCGCATCCAGACGGGTCGCGGCCGGCACGAATGCGTTCTCGGTGACCTATGGCAAGGACGGGCAGACCATACTGTTCACCACCGGTGACGCTTCGGGTCCGGATTTCACAAGTATTCCCTTCGCTCTGCGTACCGGCGGCATCTACTCCGTCCCAGCCGACAAGGCTGGCGCCCAGCCCACAATCGTGTTCACGCAACAGGGTTCGAACTACAGCGACATCGCCGTGCTGGACTCCGGTGCGGTGGCATTCACGAAGCCGGGCCCCTCGGACTCGTCGAAGGCGATCCAAATTCTCGGCAAGGCGGACTACATGCCGCGTACGACGGCGACTGACGTCGAAGCAAGCGGCCAAGGACCGGCGTGGGGCGCCGGCAACTTCGTGGCCTACCTCGACACCTCTCCGGAAAAGGCGTTGGTGGTAACCGATTTCGACAACCGCAATCCCAAGCGCGTTGACACCGGCGTCGATGCCTTCGCCTGGACGCCCTAGCCGCTACCAGAGCACGTCGCGGTCGGCGGAGACGATGAAGCCGTGATTGCCCTACGCCTGGCAATGCACCGCACCGGTGTTGTCGACCGCGAGGGAGACCAGGCCTCTGGCCTCTGTACACGCTCGCCGGCGGGAGAACGAGAACGTCGCGGGTGAAGATCGCGATGTCCGAATGGCGGTACGCGACACCGTTTCGGCCGCCGAGCGGTCCGCGAACTCGTCGGCGATCCGGTAACCGCGATCGAAGGCTTCAGGTCACCTGTGCTTGTAGCCACGCGTACAGGTTCGCCGGATAGGACTGGCCCTGGTAGGCGGCCCATGCCACGCCGAGAAAGTTGTCGGTGTCCTTGGTCCACACCACGGCGCCATCGCGGTCGGTCTGGAAGGTGCGCGCCCGGCCACAGGCAACAGACCCGTACGTGGTTCCGTCGGAGATTCGGAGTCGAATGGGATCGGGAGACTTCGCCCCGGGACACGTCGTAGCGGTCCAATCCACGCCATTGACCACCGCCGAGAAAGCCTTCTGCAGCGTTGCCTGGTCACCGAAAATTTGATAGACCGCCGACGTCGGCCCGCCCGCGAACGAGTTAGGCCCACAACTCATTGCGGCCACGGCCGTCCCACGATCAATGGCTTGGCAGGTATCGCTGCTGTAGCCGGCCGGTAGCAGGTCACGTAGCGTGACGGCCGGATCAGCACGGGCCGGAATGGTCGGGACCATGGACGTCAACGCGACAGTCGCAGTGACGCAGGCGAGCCGGTTCATGACGCAACACTCGTCTGGTGCGGGCACGGTGACTAGGGACTTCGGACCTCGGTTGAGACAAGGGCTGCGCCTTACGAACGGTTAAAGACCTACGTCACTATCGCGCCGGCCGGCTCAGGATTGGGCCCGCACATTGTGCTTTTCGTTGGTAGCTACCAGACGACAACTTCAGCGTTGTCACCGGCGTAGCAGTTCCAAGAATCGACGATCATGCCGTTCTCGAAATATGCAGGACGCTTGGTGGGGTCACAGAACACCTCATACCACTGATCAGTCGTGGGCGAATAAGCCAGGAAGTGAAGCCCGCCTGCAGTGAATTTGTCGTGGACGTTCCTGGCGAAAGGACAACTGGTGTGACCGCCAGCCACGCCCTCATGGCCGTCAGGGCACATAGTGAACACTGTCACAGTGGCACGCGTTGACGGCGCCGCCAGCAGGCCTGAGCCCAGCAGAGTGATTAACAGGGCGGCGCCCAACAGCCACACGCAAGCGGCGGCCAGCCACAGCCTTCTGACGCCTGAGCGGGTATGGCGGTGAACTGCTGCTGCACGTTTCGCGGTGATCTTCATCGGGTGCCCCCTCGGGAGCCATTTGCCGGATAGACATTAAGGGTCCGCCATCGCCACCAGCACGCAAGGGCCGTTCGGCCCCGACAGCTCGGGCCCTAGTGCCCAAATGAATCGGAAGTACGCGATCAGCAGTCGGCCAGTCACCCCGAACGGCAACGGGAGGGGTCTCGCCTTGCTAAGAACGATTCGGATGTTTCGGAAAACCGGTGAACCATTTGATCTACCGACGCTAGTCTTACGCTCTCGACTCCCTCGAAATGAGAGCAACGTATTTGCCTTGGGCTACAAAACATATGACGTCAAATCAGACGCGAAGATCCTGACCGAACGCATGATAGGAATCGAGCAAGACTTCCACTATTCGTCGGGTGAAAAGAAGACAGACGCGGTCTTAACCGGCGTTTATTTCCTGCATATGCACCTTCGGGAGCAACCGGACGGAAACGTGGATTTGGAGTTCTTGGGCAAAGAGGACCAGTTGTCTGCCGCGGTCAGCGAGAACGAATGTCCATCTACCCGCCGACCAACTTAGACTCCTGGCCGACAAGGCAGACCGCTACCGTTCCCTAGTGCTGCTGCTGGGGGTTGGCGGCTTGCGATGGGGCGAGGCTGCCGCTCTGCGGATGATCCATGCCGGGGCCAACCCGAAGGTAGTGCAGCGGATGCCGGGGTATGCCAGCGCGGTCATGACGCTCGATGTACAGCGATTTGTTCGCAGCGACCTGGACCATGTCGCCGAAAGTGTGGCCAACCAGGGCGGCCGGCGGCCACCGACGCCGGTGCCCCCAGTCGGACTCGAACCGACACTTGACGGATTTTAAGTCCGCTGCCTCTGCCAATTGGGCTATGGGGGCTCGGCGGCGAATCTAGCGCGCGGCCGCCGAATCCCGGACACCGCATCCCGCCGTATCGAGCGAAATCGCCCACATGCGGCACTGCAGGGCATCGGCTAGGATCCGCGCCCACGCGCCTTAACCACGGCTTTCCGGCAGATGACAGATCACGCCGCCATGTCGTCCGGCAGGACCATGTTAAAACTGCCGCCCTCATCGTTAAGAAGCCGTAAACGGCTGTCACCCCGGCCCTTTCGGCCGGGAACGTGGAGTCGGGGGTCGTTAGTGTTACGCCAACGCACAGGGGCCGTTACGCGAACACTCAGGGTCGATCCACCGCATGGGGGTCGGCCGTTCCGAACACTAGGAGCAAATCGATGGCATTTTTGACGACACAGACACAAGAGATGTTAGCTGCGGAGCAGCTGCTGTCGGGAATCAACACCAACCTGGCGGCGCAGAACGCGGGTGCGGCGCCGGCGACGACGGCGATCATCCCTGCGGGCGCTGACCCGGTGTCGGCCCAGCAAGCGGCCATCTTCACGGCGTACGGCGCCCAGTACCAGACCATCGCCGCCGAGGCCCAGACGCTGCTGGAAAACTACGCGCAGACCCTCGGCATCAGCTCCGGCAGCTACAGCAACACCGAGGCCGTCAACGCCGCGCAATCCAGCCTTCAAGCGCTGAACGCCGCCCCCCTCGCCGCAGACCCCACAGCCACTGCTTCCTCGAACACCCCGCTCGACTGGCTCTCGTACCTGCTCGGCAGCACAGGCAACGGCACCAACCCGAGCATGCTGGGTGGGATCTTCGGCCTGTCGAGCAACGGCGCCAACATCGGCAACATCGGCGTCGGCAACTGGGCCTCCGCCGGTTCGGACCTACTGGGTCTGGCCGGTGGCGGACTGCTGGACACCTCCGCGGCCGACGCCGCCGGATCGGCCGCCGACGCGGCGGGCCTGGCCGACGTCACGGCGCCCGTGGCCGGCGGGGGCATGGCCGGGGTGGGCGCCATGCCGGTGGCCTCGATGGGCTCCGCGACCATGGTCAACAGCCTCTCGGTGCCGCCGAGTTGGGCCGGCCAGGCCACCCCGGTGGTCGGCACCAGCGCCGCGCCGCTCGAGACCGTGGGCTGGACCGCCGCGGCCCCGCAGGCCGGCACGGGGACCGTCATCCCCGGAATGCCGGGGATGGGCGCGGCCGCGCGCAACAGCGCCGGCTTCGGCGCGCCGCGCTACGGCGTCAAGCCGATCGTCATGCCGAAACCGGCGACCGTCTAGCCCTCGGGTAATCCGCACCGACTTCGAATTCCAAAAGACAAAAGGAGCAGGAAACACAAATGGTTCTTGACTTTGCAGCAATTCCCCCGGAGATCACCTCCTCGCTCATCTACTCCGGCGCGGGCTCGGCGCCCCTGATGGCGGCCGCCGCTGCGTACGCCAACCTCGGTGCCGAGATCAGCACCACGGCGACCCAGTGGGAGTCGATCGTCTCGCTGCTGACCACCGAGAATTGGACGGGGGGAGGGTCGGCGGCGGCGGCCGCCGCGGCCCAGCCCATCATCACCTACCTGACCGAGACCGCGGCGACGCTCGAGCAGGCCAGCGCCCAGGCCACCGCGTCGGCGGCGGCCTTCGAGGCGGTGTACGCGGCAGTGGTCCCGCCACAACTGGTCATCGCCAACAGAACCACGCAGGCGGCATTGTTGCCGTTCGCCGTCATCCCCACCGTCGCCGCCGAGATCGCCGCGTTGGACGCGCAGTACGCCGAAATGTGGGCCCAGGACGCCGCCGCGATGGCCGCCTACCAGGCCGCCTCGCTGGCGGCTGGGGTCCTCACGCCGGTCACGCCGCTGGCGTCGACCACCAACCCGGCGACCGCCGCGGCCGCGGGCAGCACCGCCCTCGCCGCGGACTCGACGCTTGGCACGGCCCAGGCGTTGGCTCCCACTGCCGCCGACGCGGCCGCCGCGGCCCCCACCCTGCCCTTCACCACCACGGGCTGGCTGTCCTCGATCGACAACTTCCTCGGCACGCCGTCGGTCCTCAACGCCATCAACGGCAGCGTGAACACCGCGGCATGGTGGGTCTGCAACACCATCCCCACGGCGGTCTCGCTGGGTC
Source organism: Mycobacterium sp. E3247 (assembly GCF_001667785.1). Taxonomy (NCBI): domain Bacteria; kingdom Bacillati; phylum Actinomycetota; class Actinomycetes; order Mycobacteriales; family Mycobacteriaceae; genus Mycobacterium; species Mycobacterium sp. E3247. The sequence continues at coordinate 40,143 of NZ_LZJG01000554.1, forward strand.
ACACGCTGGGCTCCGTGCCGTCGATCCCCTTCGCCCTCACCGACTCCGTCACGCCGCTCGCCGGCGGGATGGTTCAGGGCACCATGGTGGGCTCGGTATCGGGTGCGGGAGCGTCGGCCGCCCTGGGCGAGGCCTCCGCGGTCGGCGGGCTGTCCGTGCCGGCCGGCTGGAACGCGGCCGCCCCGGCGTCGTTGGCATCCTCCACCGCACCCCTCGAGGGCTCCGGGTGGACGGCCGCGGCCGAGGCGGAACCGGTCGCCGCGATGCCCGGCATGCCGGGAATGGCCGCGGCGGCCAAGGGCGCAGGCGCCTACGGCACCGGGCCGCGATACGGCTTCAAGCCGATCGTCATGCCCAAGCAGGTTGTTGTCTGATGTCGGAACCACCGATACGGGAATTTAGGGGGTATATGTCACCCGTTTGAGGCGATCAGTTAACCGGTTGGCCGTAATCTATCCATAGCGCGGCCACCACCGCATCAATTGCAACTGTTAAGACTTCGACACTGAAGGCTTGAAGGACAAGGAGAAAGCAACATGGCAACACGTTTCATGACCGACCCGCACGAAATGCGGGCGATGGCGGGCCGCTTCGAGGTTCACGCGCAGACCGTCGAGGACGAGGCCCGCAAGATGTGGGCGTCGTCGATGAACATCGCCGGTTCGGGCTGGAGCGGTCAGGCGCAGGCCACCTCGTACGACACCATGGGTCAGGTCAACCAGGCCTTCCGCAACATCGTCAACATGCTCCACGGGGTGCGCGACGGGCTGATCCGCGACGCGAACAACTACGAGCAGCAAGAGCAGGCTTCGCAGCAGATCCTGAGCAGCTAGCAGCCGAAAACTACTGCTGTCCAACACTTTTAAGGAGTTAAGCAATGACCATTAACTACCAGTTCGGCGATGTCGACGCCCACGGTGCCTTGATCCGGGCCCAGGCCGCGTCTCTGGAGGCTGAGCACCAGGCCATCGTTCGCGATGTGCTTGCTGCCGGTGACTTCTGGGGCGGTGCCGGTTCGGTGGCCTGCCAGGAGTTCATCACCCAGTTGGGTCGTAACTTCCAGGTGATCTACGAGCAGGCCAACTCCCACGGCCAGAAGGTGCAGAGCGCCGGCAGCAACATGGCCAGCACCGACAGCGCCGTCGGGTCCAGCTGGGCCTGACACCGCGTCCTCACTCGAAGGGCCCGCACACCGTGGTGTGCGGGCCCTTTCGGTTTGTTCGGAAACCCTTGCGGGCCGGGCTATCCGGCCACCGGCGAACGCGGAATCAGTGAGGGACGGAACCCGATCCGGTGAACCCCGCCGTCGGACTCACGCCCGACCATGGCGCCCAGCGGCAGCTTGGAGATTCCGGTGGCCTGCGGCGCCGTCGGCCCCGCGCCCCACCCGGCCGGCGCGACGTTGGCGTCGAGGGCGGCGGGCAGCGGTGTCACCGACGAGACGGTGTCTGCCCAACTCGGCGGCACCGACAACGTTCCCAACGAGGCCGCCTGGCCCACGCCCGCCGACGCGCCTTCGCCGAGGCCCCCGACCGGCCCGAGGGCTCCCAGGCCGGCCGCGTCCCCGAGGCCGCCCAACCCGGGGACCGCACCGCCTTCGGCCCCGAGGATCGAGCCCGCACCCTGCAGGTCGATTCCCAGGCCGTACACGTCCATCCCGATTCCGGCGCCGTCGGCGCCCAAACCCGCGCCATCCCCGCCCAGGCCGGCGAAATCGGATCCCACGCCGACCACGTCCGAGGCCAGCCCGGCCGCATCCCCCGTGCCGGCGGTGCCGCCGAGAGCCGTCCCCAGACCCGACGCGGCGCTCAGGCCCGTGCTGGCCGTCTTCGTCGCGCTCTTCGACGTGCCGGTCAAGCTGGAAAGCGCACTGAGGGGACTTGAGGCCCCGGACGTTCCCAATGACGCCCCGGTGCCCACCGCCGCCTGCGACAGGCCCGCGCCGGACGTGGACCCGGGCGTCGACATACTCTGCAGCGCCTGCGGAACGCTGGACATCACCTGCGATGACGCCGTCTGGGCGGCGCTGCCGGCCTGGGTGCCGGTCGCCTGGCTCACCGCGCCGGCCTGGCCGGCGATGCCGCCCGGATTGGTCGTCTGCGGCGGCGGCGGCGCGAAGGCGCCGAAGGTCGACGCGGAGGCGGAGCTGGCGGCGTAGGTGTACATCGCGGTCGCATCCTGCGCCCACATCTCGCTGTATTCGGCCTCGGTCGCCATGATGGCCGGCGTGTTCTGCCCCAGGACGTTCGTGGCGATCAACGCCATGAGGCGGGCACGGTTGGCGGCGATGAGCGGGGGCGGCACCGTCATCGCGTACGCCGCTTCGTAGGCCGCCGCCGCGGCGGTGGCCTGGGTCGCCGACTGCTCGCACAGCTCCGCGGTGGCCCGCAGCCACACCACGTAGGGAGCGACCGCGGCGGCCATAACCGTCGATGTCGGCCCCAGCCATTCGTCCGTCAGGGTCGTGATCACCGACTCATAGCCACCGGCCGCCGAGTTCAGCTCCAGGGCCAGCGAGTCCCATCCCGCCGACGCGGTCAGCAGCGTCGCTGGCCCGGGCCCCACATACATCCGGCCGGAATTGACCTCCGGAGGCAACGCGCCAAAGTCCATTGCTTTCCTTTGCTAGTTGAGTGACCGCAGTCGAAGCGGCGTTCCGCCGGCCCGGACCTCTGAAAAACGTTTCAGACGACCAGGATTCGTAACACCACGTAACTTGCTCTTAACGACAATTGGAGACGTCGTCGTCCCCGGCCGTCGTGGGTACGCGTTCGGCACCGACGGTGCGCGTCGCGATAACACGGGATTCGATTACCGAAATCGACTCTTGCGCCGACGATTTGGAGAGCCTAACCTCGCAAATACTCTGGCCCGCCAGACCAACGACCATGCATCCCAGTATTTTTGGGAACTCAGCTCATCTCAAGCTGGCTGATGCGACACATATGAAACTCATATTTGAGCGACATGTGATGTGACGCGGCCGACATCCGCACATTTGAGGTTTCTATGAGCTCCGTGACAGTTCGGTGTGTGATTTGCCAGAATGGAGGGACATGACGGCAATGTCGGGATACGCGGGAGGCCAGCGCCCTCGCCAAGCCATCCTCGGGCAGCTACCCAGGATTTACCGCGCCGACGGGTCTCCGATCAGGGTCCTACTGGTCGATGACGAGCCGGCGCTGACCAACCTGGTGAAGATGGCGTTGCACTACGAGGGCTGGGTTGTCGACATCGCCCACAACGGGCGCGAAGCGCTGGCGAAGTTCGACAAGGTCAACCCCGACGTCCTGGTGCTCGACATCATGCTTCCCGACGTCGACGGGCTGCGGATCCTGGAACGCGTCCGCCAGTCCGAGCCGTATACCCCGACGCTCTTCCTGACGGCGCGGGACTCCGTCATGGACCGGGTCACCGGCCTGACCGCGGGCGCCGACGACTATATGACCAAGCCGTTCAGCCTCGAAGAGCTCGTCGCCCGGCTGCGCGGATTGCTGCGCCGTTCGGGCCAGCAGACGCCGCCGGCCGCCGAAACCCTCAAAGTCGGCGACCTGAGGGTCGACACCGCCAGCCGCGAGGTGACCCGCGACGGCACCCAGATATCGCTGTCCTCGACCGAGTTCGAGTTGCTGCGCTTTCTCATGCGCAACCCCCGCCGCGCATTGAGCCGCACCGAAATCCTCGACCGCGTCTGGAACTACGACTTCGCCGGCCGCACCAGCATCGTCGACCTCTACATCTCGTACCTGAGGAAGAAGATCGACTCCGGCCGGGAACCCATGATTCACACCGTGCGCGGTGTCGGGTACATGCTGCGGCCACCGGAATGACCACGGACCGGGATGCCCTGGCCGGAGACCTTCCGCGGTGGCTACCCCGTTCATTGCGGCGCCAATTGCTGTTGGGCGTACTGGCCGTGGTCAGCGTGGTGCTGATGACGGTGGGAATCGTCTCCGTGCTGAGCCTGCGCGGCTACGTCACCTCGATGAGCGACGCCGACGTCGCCGGTTCCCTGGACGCGCTGGGCCACTCCTACGCCAAATACCTTGAGGGCGAACGCAATCCGTCCGCCGGTGCCAAGCCGCTGGACCAGGCGATGCTGCAGTTCCCCGACCAGACGCCGGGGAACCTGATCGTGGTGCTGCACAACGGGACCGTCATCGGATCGGCGGTGTTCTCGGAAGCCGAGGCGCGGCCGGCGCCCGCCGACGTGGTTCGCGCCATCGAAGCGCAGTCATGGGGCGAGGGGCCGCCACGGACCGAAAACCTGCGCAGCCTCGGGTTCTACCGGCTCAACAGCCACGTCGACGGATCCGACGTCCTGATCGCCGGGGTGTCGCTGAATCTCGCCGACCAGATCATCGCGCGCAAGCAGCTCACCACCACCGTGCTCATCGCGGCCGCTCTGGCGGTCACCGCCGGGCTCACCGTGTGGGTCGTCGGCTACACCCTTCGGCCGCTGCGCCGGCTGGCCGGCGTCGCGGCCGAAGTCGCCGCCATGCCGCTCACCGACGACGACCACCGCATCAGCGTCCGGGTGAGACCGCGGGACACCAACCAGCAGAACGAGGTCGGCATCGTCGGCCACACCCTGAACAGGCTGCTCGACAACGTCGACAGTGCGCTGGCGCAGCGTGCCGAATCCGATCTGCGCATGCGGCAATTCATCACCGACGCCAGCCACGAACTGCGCACGCCGCTGGCGGCGATTCAGGGATACGCCGAACTCACCCGCCAGGACAGCTCCGAGTTGCCGCCGACCACCGAATACGCGCTGGCCCGCATCGAGTCCGAAGCGCGGCGCATGACGCTGCTGGTCGACGAGCTGCTCCTGCTCTCCCGCCTCGGCGAAGGGCAAGACCTGCAGAGCGAGGACGTCGACCTGGCCGAGCTCGTGGTCAACGCCGTGAACGACGCGGCGGTCGCGGCGCCCACGCACCACTGGGTGAAGGACCTGCCCGACGAGCCGGTGTGGGTCCGCGGCGATCATGCGCGGCTACACCAGCTGGTCAGCAACCTGCTCAACAACGCCCGGGTGCACACCCCGCCGGGGGTCACCGTCACGACTGCGATCGCCTGCCACCGCGACGGGCCCGGCGGCCCCGTCGCGGAACTGAGCGTCACCGACGACGGGCCGGGCATCGACCCCGAGCTGCTGCCCCGCTTGTTCGAACGTTTTGCCCGGGCCGACAATTCGAGGCTCAACAGCTCGGGCACCGGGCTGGGCCTGGCCATCGTCGATTCGATCGTCAAGGCCCACCACGGCTCCGTCACCGCCGAATCCGCCGAGGGCAGAACGGTTTTCCGGGTGCGGATCCCGATGATCGCGGGCCCCGGCGCCTAGGGTGTGACCGTCATCGGGGGCTGCCAGACGCAGGCCGCTTCCCGTGGTTGGCCTTTTTCTTCCGGCGGGCGCGCTTCTTGTCGGCTCGCTTGGACATCGCTTGCCTCCCTTACCTTTAGCGCAACGCAGACGCGACAAGGCGCGCGCTGAGCTTTGCCAGTCGGTCGCGAGCCCGCGGGTTATCGATCAGCGCTGCAGTCTTTCCGGGCCGCAGGCCTTCGTAGAAGCCACCATTCATCACGCCGTAGTCAGGCGATCCAAGCGTGGTGAGTATCGGAGCAGCCTCCTCGGCCACCTGACCGACGCGACCGTAAATGGGCAGCAGCCGAGTGTCGAAGACGCCGGGATCGACGCTCAACGCGGTGAACGAATCCCCGACAGTCTCGGCCAGAGTCTTGGTGTACATCGTCAGCGCCAGCTTGGATTGCGCGTAGGCCGCCAGCGGCCAATACTGCTCGCCGGCCAGATTCTTCCACTTGATGGTTCCGCCGCGGTGCATCACCGAAGAGACGTTGAGTACTCGTCCGCCACTCGCGACGAGCCGGGGCGTCAATTTGGTGGTCAGTAGATAGGGCGCGAGATAGTTGACCTGGAAGGTCAGCTCCGTGCCATCTTGTGTGTGGGTGCGCCGCTCCGCGGCAAAGACCGCGGCGTTGTTGACCAGCAGATCCAGGGCCGGCAGGGTCGCTGTGAGCATGTCACCCAACTCAGCAACCTCCTTGAGGCGGGTGAAGTCGGCAACGACCAAAAACAGGCGCAACGGTTCCGCGCCGTCTTTGACCAAACGCGTCATCGCGTCTTCACCACTGTCGTGGTCTGGGGCGTGCAGATAGACGGTCGCGCCCTCGTCGACGAATCGGCGGGCGGTCGCAAACCCGATGCCGTCGGTGGCACCGGTGACGAGAACTACCAGAGATTTCGAATTGATCATGCGAATAACAGCTTTCAGGTATGGCGGGACCAACTGCGGCCACCATGGAATGAGAGGACGAATTGACGGAGCGATCCGAACCGCTACGTGCCGAAGAGCAAGGTTCAGAAGATGATTGAGCCACGCGACGGTGGCTCGTCGTCCCAACCCGCACCGTAGCGCTCCAGCACCGAAGGCACTGCAATGGCGACAGCAGCGGTACGGGTCATGACTCCATGGCAGCCTGCGGCAGGGCACGTACGCCATGCAACTGTCGATTTCTTGATGCGAATGTTGCTTTCCCTGACGCGTTGTTAACGCCGTGCCGGCGCTTCCTCAACCAGACGGTGGCGATTGTTGTGACCACGCAGAAGACGGTTAACAAGGTCGCCGCCGCGGCAACGGCATCGGGAATTGCACCAGGGCGTCAGACATCCGCGAACGCCGCGACGCTCTCATAGGCTTCCCACCAGGTGGCCTCATGCTCGACCGGTGAGATTTCATGACTCGCCAACATGCGGTCGGCATCAATGAGCATTTCGACCAGCGCTCGCCACTGCATGTACCTGCGCAGCTCCCGCACGTCGCCGGTGTTGGGCATGAGGATGATCGACAACGATCTGGCTCGGACGCTGCGGGGCCCGGCCCGTAAGAAGAGGAGCATGCTGGTACTCAGGTAGGCGACCGCAGCGACTGTCAGCACGGCACCGGGTGAGGTCGTCGCATTGCCGAACACCATGACACCGAGCAGCATCAGTGCGGCGGCGGTTATCGGCCAAGCACGCCAGAGCCGTGCCAGCCGCCGATCAGTGGTACTGACTCCGGGTGGGTAGATGATCAGGCTATAGCGGCGAACCCCGTACCGGCTGACCACGGCCTCATACGATCCCCATGGGTGCGCGCCGTCGAGCAGGCGCGACAACCAACCCAGCCCAGCAATTGGTGCCTGGGTCGGCTGGGCAACTACGCGTTCAACGGTTCGGTCGTGAGCGTCACGCATGGTTTTGGGTCTACGCCGAGCGCACGGCGCCCACCGTGACCCGAACGGCATCCATACGCCCGAGCCGCGAATGTTTACGGATCCTTTTCGACCTATGGCATGGCTCGGCGTGTCTGATCAGAATCCGGTGAGCACCACACTTGCAATTATCGGCCCAGGTCAGTTATAAATCCGCCGTGATGGCGAGCGCTACGGTGCTCATTTCGTGGGCGGTCGCACCGATGTGACGCCAAGCCTCGGCGTGATGTGGCCACAGTGGCGGCGGGAAGAGCTGCGCACCAATCTGTGGCTGGTCCCGACGATCGTAATCTTCGGGGCCCTCGGACTTTTCGGCGTTACATTGCGGCTGGACCGAGCCGCTTACTACGGGCGGTTTCGGCCTCCTTCGTTCGTGATCAGCGGCACCGCCGATGCAGCGCGTCAGATCCTGACCTCCATTGCGGCATCGGTGATCACTGTGGTTGGGATCGTCTTTTCCATCACGATCGTGACGCTGACACTGGCGTCGACGCAGTTTGGTCCGCGAATGTTGCGCAATTTCATCCGTGACCGGGGCACCCAACTCACCTTGGGAACATTCGTAGCGACATTTGTGTATTGCGTCGTGGTGCTGGTTTCGATCGGACCTGGTGATCGGGGCGAGTTCGTCCCCCACATTTCGATCACGACTGCGTTCGGTTTGGTGCTGATCGATCTGGCGGTGCTGATCTATTTCATTCACCACATCGCCACCCAGATCCAGCTCCCCCAGGTGATCGCCGGCATCGCCAAAGACCTTGCCCAAGCAGTCGCCGCACAAAGCGAGGATCAGCCGCGATTCGCGACGCGAAGGCCAGCGCAAGGCCCCTCTCTCGACGAGCTGCTCGCCCGAATAGAAACGTCAGGAAGCGTCATCCGTACCCCAAAGAGTGGCTACCTTCAGTTCATCCGTCACCAGACGCTGGTGCGCATCGCCACCGAGGCGGACGCAGTGATCCGGCTGCCCTACCGCCCCGGGCATTTCCTCGTCGAAGGCCGCGAACTGGCCAGTGTCTGGCCCCCGGACACCGCCGAGCGGGTGGCTCAATCCCTGGCCCGCGCTCAGGCGACCGGCCCGCACCGCACGCTGTCGCAGGACGTCGCCTTCGGCGTCGACCAGCTCGTGGAGATCGCCATCCGAGCACTATCGCCGGCCGTCAACGACACGTTCACCGCGCTCACGTGCGTCGACTGGCTAGGCGATTGCCTGTGCAAGATCGCACCCGTATGGTCCCCGACCCAAGTCCATCGCGACCAGCGCGGGGTCATCCGCGTCATCTCCGATCAGGTCAGTTACGAGCGGCTGGTGCAGCGGGCATTCGAAAAGATCCGCCAGGCCGGGCGCGGCATGCCGGCGGTGATGATCCGCCAGCTCGAGGCGCTGACGACGATCATGGAACAGACGATCGATCCGCAGCGCGCGCAAGTCCTGATGGATCAGGCTGACATGGTCGAGCGCGCGAATCTGGAATCAGTTCCCGAACGGTCCGACCGCGCTGACGTCGAACGCCGATACGGCGCATTACGAGCCCTCTACGAACGCCTCGTTGCGTGAGCCGGCCGACCGGCGCTTGTCAAAGTCATTGCTGCAGTTGACTTTTGGAATCCAGATCACATCGCAGGTGATTGAGGCGGCACTCGGCCGAGCGGGCGGCGACAACTTCGAACTGACATGCGTAAACAAACCGTAAAGGTGCGCCGTGAGCCCGTTAGGAAAGTGTCAACCAAAGGCCCTATCGGATCGACCCCAGCTAACTTCAAGCTGACCTTGCCTCCGAGGAAAGCGCTGTGGCTACCTCGATGAGGTCCTTTCGTATGCACGCGATGGGCGCGGAACGGAGACAAGATGGGCGTGTTGGCATTCGTACTGCTCACGGTGGCGGTGTTCGCCGTACTGGGCTTGGTGCAGAAGTTGGTCGAGCGGCTGTGAACTACGAAAACATCGTCGGTTTGGTGCTTTCCGTCGTGCTTGCCTTGTTCCTCGGGTGCGCCTTGTTGTTCCCGGAGAGGTTCTAGTGAGCACAACAACAGCAGGCGTCATCTTCCTGCTCGTCCTCGTCGTGGCCTTGGTGCTGGTGCACGTGCCCTTCGGTGACTACATGTACCGGGTCTACACCTCAGACAAGGACTCCTATGTCGAGCGCGCGATCTACCGGTTAATCGGTGTTGACTCCCGCTCGGAGCAGACGTGGGGGGCCTACGCGCGAAGCGTCTTGGCGTTCTCGTCGATCAGCATCCTGTTCCTGTTCGTGTTCCAGCTCGTGCAGGGCAAGCTGCCGCTGCACTTGCATGACCCCGCGACGCAGATGACCCCGGGGCTGGCGTGGAACACCGCCGTCAGCTTCGTTACCAACACCAACTGGCAGGCCTATTCCGGCGAATCGACACAGGGCCATCTGGTGCAGATGGCCGGGCTGGCGGTGCAGAACTTCGTCTCGGCCGCGGTCGGCATGGCGGTGGCGATCGCGCTGGTGCGCGGGTTTGCGCGCAGGCGCACCGGCGATCTCGGAAACTTCTGGGTCGACCTGGTTCGGGGCACGCTGCGCATCCTGCTGCCCATCGCGGTCCTAGGCGCGATCGTGCTGGTCGCAGGTGGAGCGATTCAGAACTTCCACCTGAACGACCAAGTCGTCACCACCCTCGGCGGCACCCAACAAACCATCACCGGCGGCCCGGTCGCCAGCCAAGAAGTCATCAAGGAGCTCGGCACCAACGGCGGCGGCTTCTACAACGCGAACTCCGCCCACCCGTTTGAGAACCCCAACGCGTGGACGAACTGGATTGAGATATTCCTCTTGCTGGTGATCAGCTTCTCGCTGCCACGCACGTTCGGGCGCATGGTGGGTAACACCAAGCAGGGCTACGCGATCGCGTCGGTCATGGCGTCGCTGTACTTGATCAGCGTGACATTCATGATGTGGTTCCAGCTCCAGCATCACGGCACGGTGCCGACCGCGATCGGCGCGGCGATGGAAGGGGTCGAGCAGCGGTTCGGTGTCGCCAACTCTGCGGTGTTCGCCGACTCGACGACGCTCACCTCCACCGGCGCCGTCGACTCGTTCCACGACTCTTACACCAGCCTCGGCGGGATGATCACCATGTTCAACATGCAGCTGGGTGAAGTCGCGCCCGGCGGCACCGGCTCGGGCCTCTACGGCATGCTGGTCCTGGCGGTGATCACCGTATTCGTTGCGGGGCTGATGGTCGGGCGCACCCCGGAATACCTCGGCAAGAAGATTAATCCTCGCGAAATCAAGCTTGCCGCAAGCTATTTCCTGGTTACGCCGCTGATCGTCTTGACCGGCACCGCGATCGCGATGGCGCTACCGGGAGAGCGCGCCGGGATGCTGAACACCGGCCCGCACGGCCTGTCCGAAGTCCTCTACGCGTTCACGTCGGCGGCCAACAACAACGGGTCCGCCTTCGCCGGCATCAGCGTCAACACCAACTGGTACAACACCGCCCTCGGCTTGGCCATGGTGTTCGGCCGATTCCTGCCGATCGTGCTCGTCCTGGCCTTGGCCGGCTCACTGGCCAGGCAGGGCATGACGCCCGAATCGGCCGGCACTCTGCCCACCCATCGGCCACAGTTCGTCGGAATGGTCGCCGGCGTCACCCTGATCCTTGTAGCCCTCACCTTCCTGCCCATGCTTGCTCTCGGGCCTCTCGCCGAAGGAATCCACTGATGACTGCCTCCACCATCGACACGGCTGAGGAGACCCAGCCGACGGAGCACACAAGCACAAAACGGGTGCAGGGCGGCCTGCTCGACCCGAAGATGCTGTTGAAGTCGACACCCGATGCGCTGCGCAAACTCGACCCGCGCACCCTGTGGCGCAACCCGGTGATGTTCATCGTTGAGATCGGGGCCACCTGGAGCACCGTGCTCGCGATCATCAACCCGACCTGGTTCGCATGGTTGATCGTGATCTGGTTGTGGCTAACCGTATTGTTCGCGAACCTCGCGGAGGCAGTAGCCGAAGGCCGCGGCAAGGCTCAGGCAGAAACGCTGCGGCGAGCCAAGAGTCACACGTTGGCGCGACGGCTCAAGGACTGGAGGCCAGGCGCGCCGGTCACCGAAGAAGAGGTCGCGGCACCGCTGCTGCAACAGGGCGACATCGTCGTGGTCGAAGCCGGGCAGGTGATACCGGGCGACGGCGACGTCGTCGAAGGCATTGCCTCCGTGGACGAATCGGCGATCACCGGCGAGTCCGCGCCCGTGATCCGCGAGTCCGGTGGTGACCGCTCGGCGGTCACCGGAGGCACCACCGTGCTGAGCGACCGGATCGTCGTGCAGATCACCCAGAAGCCCGGGGAAAGCTTCATCGACCGAATGATCGCCCTCGTCGAGGGCGCCAACCGGCAGAAGACCCCCAACGAGATCGCGCTGAACATCCTGTTGGCCGCGCTGACGATCATCTTCGTCTTCGCCGTTGCCACCCTGCAGCCGCTGGCGGTCTATTCGAAAGCGAACAACCCGGGCGTCCCGGACACCCAGGCGCTCAACGCAAATGGCGTCACCGGAATCGTGATGGTGTCGCTGCTGGTGTGCCTGATCCCCACCACAATCGGCGCGCTGCTGTCGGCCATCGGCATCGCCGGGATGGACCGGCTGGTCCAGCGCAACGTGCTCGCCATGTCCGGGCGCGCGGTTGAAGCGGCGGGCGACGTCAACACACTGTTGCTCGACAAGACGGGGACCATCACCCTCGGCAATCGACAGGCTGCCGCCTTCGTCCCCCTCGACGGGGTCACGAATGAGCAACTTGCCGATGCCGCTCAGTTGTCCAGCCTCGCCGACGAAACACCGGAGGGACGCTCGATCGTCGTCTACGCGAAGCAGCACTTCGGGCTGCGCGCGCGCACACCCGGCGAACTCTCCCAGGCCCAATGGGTGGCCTTCTCTGCCACGACCCGCATGTCGGGTGTCGACCTCGACGGGCATCTGCTGCGCAAGGGTGCGGCCAACTCGGTCGCGGAATGGGTACGCGGCCAAGGCGGCAAGGTGCCCCACCAGCTCGGCGAGATTGTCGACGGCATCTCCGCCGCCGGCGGCACCCCGCTCGTCGTCGGGGAGTGCCGTGACGGCGCGGCGGCGGTGCTAGGTGTCATCCACCTCAAGGACGTCGTCAAGCAGGGCATGCGGGAACGCTTCGACGAAATGCGCAAGATGGGCATCCGGACGGTGATGATCACCGGGGATAACCCGCTGACCGCCAAAGCGATTGCCGACGAGGCAGGTGTCGACGACTTTCTGGCCGAGGCCACTCCCGAGGACAAACTCGCGTTGATCAAGCGCGAGCAGGAAGGCGGCAAGCTAGTCGCGATGACCGGCGATGGCACCAATGACGCGCCGGCCCTGGCTCAGGCCGACGTGGGCGTGGCGATGAACACCGGCACGTCGGCGGCAAAAGAGGCCGGCAACATGGTCGACCTCGACTCCGACCCGACCAAGTTGATCGAGATCGTCGAGATCGGCAAGCAGCTGTTGATCACCCGCGGCGCGCTGACCACCTTCTCGATCGCCAACGACATTGCCAAGTACTTCGCGATCATCCCGGCCATGTTCGTCGCGCTGTTCCCGGGACTGGACATGATCAACATCATGCGGCTGCACAGTCCGCAGTCGGCGATCCTGTCGGCGGTGATCTTCAACGCGGTCGTCATCGTGGCGCTGATCCCGTTGTCTTTGCGCGGCGTCCGCTACACACCGAGCAGCGCGTCAAAATTGTTGAGCCGCAACCTCTACATCTACGGTCTCGGCGGCATCGTGGCCCCGTTCATCGGAATCAAGGCGATCGACCTGATCATCCAATTCGTCCCAGGGATGTCCTGACATGAAATTCTCGAATTTCGTCCGCGTGCATTGGGCGGCCTTCCGCGCGCTGCTGGTGCTGACCGTGATCACCGGTCTCGCCTACCCGTTGCTCATCTGGCTGGTCGCACAGCTGCCCGGACTGCACGACAAGGCCGAAGGATCGATCCTCACGGCCAACGGAAAGCCGGTCGGCAGCCGCCTGATCGGTCAGCTGTTCACCGATAAGGACGGCAACCCGCTGCCGAAGTACTTCCAGAGCCGCCCCTCGGCGGCCGGCACGGGCTACGACCCGACGTCAACGAGCGCAAGCAACCTCGGGCCGGAGAGCATCGTCGACACACCCGCCGATCCCGCGCAGCTGACGACGGGCAAGTCCGCGTCTGACGCGGGATTCAAGCCGGGCCTGTTGACGACGGTGTGTTCGCGCAGCACCGCGGTGGGCCAGCTCGAGGGTGTGGACGGATCGCGACCGTTCTGCACCGGCGGCGGTGTGGGTGCCGTTCTTTCGGTGATCGGACCCCGTGACGCGCGCGGAAACGTCGTCCATCCCACCCGGGTGGTCAGCGTCAACGAGCCGTGCCAGACGACACCGGCACCGTTCCTTACGCTCTACGAGGGGGTCCGCGTCGAATGCGCAAAGTACGGCGAGGACTACTCGATCGGCCAGATCGTGCCCATCCGCGGCGCCGCACCGGCAGACCCCGCCGTGCCCGCCGACGCCATCACCGCCAGCGGCAGCGGCCTCGACCCGAATATCTCGCCTGCCTACGCCGCAATCCAAATCCCCAGGGTGGCCAAGGCCCGGCACGTCAGTCCGGATCAGATACGCGCGGTGGTAGCCCAGTACACAAGCGGCCGCACTCTTGGTTTGTTCGGTGAACCTTGCGTCAGCGTGTTGCAGTTGAACCTGCAACTCGATCAAAAATATCCAGTCTCGAGCTAGGGCGATAGGTGGATGATGGTTGACGTGAGTGTCGTTGACCACCGTCCCAAGCGCGGCGAGCTGCGGATTTACCTCGGTGCGGCTCCTGGCGTCGGTAAGACGTATGCGATGCTCGGCGAGGCGCATCGCCGGCTTGAACGCGGCACCGATGTGGTGGCGGGCGTCATCGAGACGCACGGAAGGGCGAAAACCGCTGAGCTTCTTGAGGGCATCGAGTTCATCCCGCCGCGCTTCATTGAATATCGCGGCGGCACCTTCCCCGAGCTCGACGTCCCGGCCGTCCTGGCGCGCAGACCCCAAGTCGTCCTGGTCGACGAGCTCGCGCATACCAATACCCCGGGCAGCAAGAACGCCAAGCGCTGGCAGGACGTCGAGGAACTGCTCGACGCCGGGATCACGGTGATCTCCACCGTCAACGTCCAGCACCTCGAGAGCCTCAACGACGTCGTCGCGCAAATCACCGGCATAGAACAAAAGGAGACGATCCCGGACTCAATAGTCCGGCAGGCCTCGCAGGTCGAGCTCATCGACATCACACCGGAGGCGTTGCGCCGCAGGCTTTCCCACGGCAACGTCTACGCCCCAGAGCGCATCGACGCGGCGCTGTCAAATTATTTCCGGCGCGGAAACCTCACCGCCTTAAGAGAATTGGCGCTGCTGTGGCTGGCTGACCAGGTGGACACGGCGCTCGCCAAGTACCGCGCGGAGAACCAGATCACCGACATGTGGGAGGCGCGCGAGCGAGTCGTGGTCGCGGTAACCGGCGGCCCGGAATCGGAAACGCTGGTTCGACGGGCATCTCGGATCGCGTCGAAGTCCAGCGCGGAGCTCATGGTGGTGCATGTGATCCGCGGCGACGGCCTGGCCGGCCTGTCGGAATCCCGGATGGCGAAGATCCGTGAGTTGGCGAGCAGCCTCGACGCCTCACTGCACACCGTAGTCGGCGACGACGTGCCCACTGCCCTGCTCGATTTCGCCCGCGAGATGAATGCCACACAGTTGGTGATCGGCACCTCTCGACGGTCCCGGTGGGCGCGCATCTTCGAGGAGGGGATCGGCGCGACGATCGTCGAGCGGTCTGAAAAGATCGACGTGCACCTCGTCACCCACGAGGAATCCAAACGCGGCTTCCGCGCGGCGTCGATCTCACCGCGCGAAAGACGGGCCGCATCGTGGCTTGCGGCACTCATTGTGCCGTCGGCCATCTGTGCCGTCACCGTGAACTTTCTCGACCCGTATCTGCAAACGGCCGGCGAAAGCGCCTTATTCTTCGTCGGGGTTCTGCTGGTGGGCCTGCTGGGAGGAGTTGCGCCAGCGATCCTTTCGGCGGTGCTGTCCGGGCTGCTGCTGAACTACTTCCTGACAGCCCCCCGGCACAGCTTTACCATCGCCGAACCCAACGCCGCGGTCACCGAACTGGTGCTGCTGATGATCGCGGTCGCTGTCGCGGTCCTCGTCGACGGCGCGGCCAAACGCACCCGGGAAGCCCGTCGCGCCTCCCAGGAGGCCGAGCTGCTGACCCTGTTCGCGGGCTCCGTCCTGCGCGGGGCCGATCTCGAGACGCTCCTCGACCGGGTGCGCGAGACCTACGCACAGCGCGCGGTCAGCATGCTGCGCGAACCAGCCGAGGAGGACCGCGCCGAGGGCAAGAAGGCCGACGTCGTCGCGTGCGTGGGCAGGGATCCGTGTGTCACCGTCGCCTCCGCCGACACCGCGATCGAGGTCGGCGACGACGAGTTCTGGATGTTGTTGGCGGGTAGGAAGCTTTCGGCCCGCGATCGCCGGGTGCTGAGCGCGGTGGCCAAGCAGGCCGCGGGGCTGATCCGGCAGCGAGAGCTGGCCGAGGAGGCCAGCCGGGCCGAGGCGATCGTGCGGGCCGACGAGCTGCGGCGCTCCCTGCTGTCGGCGGTCAGCCACGACCTGCGCACGCCGCTGGCGGCGGCCAAGGTCGCGGTGTCCAGCCTGCGCGCCGAGGACGTCGCCTTCTCCCCCGCGGACACGGCGGAACTGCTGGCGACCATCGAGGAGTCGATCGACCAGCTGACGGCGCTGGTCGGCAACCTGCTCGATTCGTCGCGCCTGGCCGCCGGTGTGGTGCGCCCGGACATGCGAAGGGTGTATCTGGAGGAGACCGTGCAGCGGGCGCTGATCAGTATCGGCAAGGGCGCCACCGGCTTCTATCGATCCGCCATCGATCGGGTCAAGGTCGATGTGGGTGACGCCGTGGTGCTGGCCGACGCGGGGCTACTCGAGCGCGTGCTCGCCAACCTGATCGACAACGCGCTGCGGTACGCACCCGACTGTGTGGTTCGGGTCAACGCGGGTCGCGTGGGCGACCGCGTCCTGATCAACGTCATCGACGAGGGGCCCGGCATCCCGCACGGGACCGAAGACCAGATCTTCGAAGCGTTTCAGCGCCTCGGCGACCACGACAACACCACGGGGGTGGGCCTGGGCATGTCGGTCGCGCGCGGCTTCGTCGAGGCCATGGGCGGCACGATCGCGGCCGGCGACACTCCCGGCGGCGGCCTCACCGTGACGGTGGAACTGGCCGCGCCAGAAATGGTCGGGGCGCAATGACCCGGGTATTGGTGATCGACGACGAGCCGCAGATCCTGCGCGCGCTGCGCATCAACTTGTCCGTGCGAGGTTACGAGGTGATCACCGCGTCCAGCGGTGCCGGCGCGCTGCGCGCCGCCGCCGAGCACAGACCCGACGTGGTGATCCTCGACCTGGGCTTGCCGGACATCTCCGGAATCGAGGTGCTGGCCGGGCTGCGGGGCTGGCTCACCGCGCCGGTGATCGTGTTGTCGGCGCGCACCGACTCGTCCGACAAGGTGGAGGCCCTCGACGCCGGGGCCGACGACTATGTGACGAAACCCTTTGGGATGGACGAGTTCCTGGCCAGGCTCCGGGCGGCCGTCCGCCGCAACACCGCGGTGTCCGAGCTGGAGCAACCGGTGATCGAGACGGAGGCGTTCACCGTCGACCTGGCTGCCAAGAAGGTCACCAAGAACGGCGCCGAAGTCCACCTGACGCCCACCGAGTGGGGGATGCTGGAGGTGCTGGTCCGCAACCGCGGCAAGCTGGTCGGCCGCGAAGAGCTCCTCAAAGAGGTGTGGGGCCCGGCGTATGCCACCGAAACGCATTATCTAAGAGTCTATTTGGCGCAGCTGCGACGCAAACTCGAGGACGACCCGTCCCACCCCAAGCACTTGGTGACCGAATCGGGGATGGGTTACCGCTTCGAGGCGTGAGTGTTTGCGCGGCCGACGCCGCGCGCCCGACGCCGCGGTCGGCGACCGACGTCCTGGTCACATCGGTCACTTCCGCCCCGCGTCGGAGCAATCGTCGATGTGCCCGCCTCACAGCGACTTT
>NZ_LZJG01000555.1:0-8183 GCF_001667785.1 Mycobacterium sp. E3247
TCAGGCCCGCGCAATGCCAGCGGCTTCCCCTCCGCTGGCACCCACACGTGCATACAAAGAGGAGAATAGCGGGACTAATGGGGTTACTGGTACTGGTGGGGGACAATCAGTTCAAATTTCTTGGATTACTCCGATGTAATTCTTAGCTGCTCAGAGCGCGTTTTGGCGGCCTGAACGGCCGCATCGACGGCCGCCCGCAGGCCGCCCCGTTCCAGTTCGCGAAGCCCCGCGGCGGTGGTGCCCCCGGGTGAGGTGATGGCGGCGCGCAGCTGCGTCGGCGTGGCGTCGACGCGCAACCCCGGGCCCTCCCCTTCGCCCGGTCGCCGCTCGCCGTCCATCCGTTCCAGCAGCATGGCCGCCGAGCCCGCCATCGTCTGCGCCGTCAGGTCGGTGGCCACGTCGCGGCTCAGCCCGGCGGCAACCCCGGCGTCCACCAGGGCCTCGACCATCAGGAAGAAATACGCCGGTCCAGACCCGGAGAGCGCGGTCACCGCGTCCATTTGGGCTTCCGGCACCGTCAGCACGCCGCCGACCGAATCGAACAAGGCCGAGACGCCCTCCAGCTGGGCGGCGGTGACGAACCGGCCCTTGGCCAGCGCGGTCACCCCGGCGCCGACCAGCGCCGCCGCGTTCGGCATCGCCCTGACCACCGGCGTGCCGGCGGGCAGCTTGGACTCGAAATACGAGATGCCGATCCCCGCCGCCACCGTGACGAACACCTGCTCGGCGGTGTCGCTCTCAGACGCCGCGGCCACCCGGGCCAGCTCCGTCATCACCGGCTCGACGTCGCCGGGCTTCACCGCGACCACCACGAACGACGCGTTCTCCACCGCCTCGGCCACCGAGGTGACCAACACGGAATAGGTGGCGGCCAGATACTCGGCGCGCTCCGGCACCCGCTCGGCCACCACCAGGTCCTTGACCTGCCGGCCCGCCCGCAGCAGACCCGACAGCAGAGCCTCCCCGATGCTGCCGCCACCGACGATCGCGATTCTTGCCATGCCCGACAGCATCGCAGACAGCGGCGGCTACCCGGCGGCAGGGACCAATGCCAATTGGCGGGCTTGCACCACCAAGCGGCCCAGACTGTCGACCACGGTGTGGTCCTCGTCGAACCAGTCGTGCCCGATCTCGGTACACGTCGCGATGATCCGCAGCCACCCGTCGCCGGGCAGGCCGCGCAGGAAAGCGGTCAGCTGGATGGTGGGAGCCCAGCCGGTGCGCTCCACCGCGAAGGTCACCGGCGCCGACAGATCCCCGCACATGAGCGCGAACAGCCCGTCCGGGGCCACCCCGCGCGGGCGCGCCCACATCTGGATCACCGGCGGGCCTCCGTCGGGTGGCTCCAGGCTCGACAGCACCGGCCGCACGTCGCAGCCTTCGCCCAGGTGCACCAGGCCGGCCAGCGGGTGGCCGGGCCCGATCGGTGCGACGTCGTCGGGCGGCTCCGGCGGCATCAGGCCCACCACCGGGTTGGCCGACAGCAGCGGCTTGGCTTCGCCATCGGGCGGGAAATGCTCCGGCTCGCCGAGGTTGACCACCGCATGCACGGCCGTGCGGTCGCCCTGGGTGAGCTCGACGTCGACGACGCTGATCCGGCGGCCGCGCTTGCGGATCGAGGTGACCAGCCGCATCGGTCCCGGATCGGGGGCCCACAGGAAGCTGGCCGACACCGCGACCGGTTCCAGGGCCGGTTCGAGGCCGGCCGACGGCCCACCGCAGGCGGTGCGGGCGGCTTTGGCGCACAGCGCCAGCATCGCCCCGCCGTGCACCTTGGGCCCGATGGTCCAGTGCTTGTTCAGCTCGCCTTCGAAGGTGCCGGGGCCGACCTCCCGCAACGCCATTGCGGTGGTGAATAACGCGTTCATGGTCTCCTGGATCTGATCAGCGCAGCAGGTGCGTGCGGGCGAACTGCAACGACTCGGCGAGCATGCTCTCGCGCTCGTTGGCTGAACGCGCGCTGGACGTCGACACCTCCAGGATGACGTGGCCGGCGAAGTGGCTGCCGGCCAGCATCTGGCAGACCTCGGCGGTGGGCTGTGTGCCCCGTCCGGGCACCAGGTGCTCATCGGCGGGCAGGCCGCTGCCGTCGCACAGGTGCAGATGGACCAGCCCATTCCCCATCCGTTGCGCCATGTCCAGCGAGTCGCTGCCCGCGGTCGCGGTGTGCGACAGGTCCAGCGTGTAGTGCGCGTGGTTGCCGTCCAGCGGGTCGTATGAGGGCGCGAACGCCGAGATCGCCGGGCCGGGGCCGCCGCCACGCCGGCGCATCCGTTCCCGCGACTGGCCCGAGCCGAAAAACCGGTCGGCCCGGAACGGGAACATGTTTTCCACCGCGACCAGCACGTCGCTCGACGCTTCCAGGGCGGCGACCTGGTCGCTGAAGCCCTCGGCATAGCGACGCTGCCAGCGAAACGGCGGGTGCACGACGACGGTCTGTGCACCCAGCTGTTCGGCGGCCCGGACACTGCGGTCCAGCTTCGGGATCGGGTTGGCTCCCCACACGCGCTGGGAGATCAGCAGGCAGGGGGCGTGCACGGACAACACCGGCACGCGGTAGCGCCGGGACAGTTTGGCGATGGCGTCGATGTCCTGGCTGACCGACTCGGCCCACACCATCAGCTCGACCCCGTCGTAACCCAGCCGGGCCGCGTACTCGAACGCGGCCTCGGCCCGCAACGGGTATACCGAGGCCGTGGAGAGTCCGACTTTGATAGCTGGGCGCAACGGTCTGTGTGGTTCCGGGTCCGCCTAGCCTGACTGCAAAGACAGCGCCAAGGGGCCCAGGGTGATCAGGGCCCCCACCGCGACGGCGATCAACGTGCTGGCGATGTCCTCCGTCTTGCGCACCACCCGGACGCCGACCACCAGGCCGAGGATCACCAGCACCGAGAGCACCAACGCCACGATCCTGTTCCAGCGCCACAGCTCGTCGAACGCGACGAACAACCCGGCGCCGAAAGCGACGGCCAGGATGGACTGGAACACCACCAGGCTGCCGCGCCACAGCGCCTCGAGCCGGCCCGCCGGGTGGACCTCTGTGGCCCGGTCGGCCTCGTCCTCGAGGTGGCCCTCCTCGCGCTCCTCGTGCGGCAAGAATCCGGCGGCCAGCAGGTCCGCGTCCTCTTCGGCCTCGTCGGTCTCGGTCTGCAGGAAGGAGCGGACGTACGCGGAGTCCTCCAGCGCGGGTTCGGCCTCGCGCACCTCCGAATCCATCACGTCCACCGGGAGGTCGGTGTAGTGGTCCATCGGGTCGGGATTCATGCCCTCGGCGCCGGATCGCCCGGTGCCGTTGGTCTCCCCCGCCTCGCCATGGCTCAGCGGGCGCGGGTAGGCACTGCGCTCCGGTCCCGCTGCTTTCTTGGGCTGCGACGGCGACTTGGGCCAGCGCGGCTCCGGCTGCGACCAATAGGCGGCGGGCCTGCTCTCGGTTTGCTGCCGGGGCGCGGCCCGCTCGGTGACGGGCTCCTCGGCTACCGGTTCTGCGCTGGGCCGCCCGGCCGTGCGCGGGTCCTCCTGGTCGTCGCGGATGACCGGGATCTCGCCGGTCAGCTCGGCGACGGTCACCGCGTCGCTATCGCCGCGGCGCCGGCGACGCCGCCGCGTGACCGCCGGGGCGCCGATGGTTCCGTTCTTGGCCAGAAGTTCGGCCACCGAGATCGGCCGAGTGCCGGGGCTCTCGGTCTCGGAGTGTGGTCCGGTCATGCTTTGTCGCCTCTCGATCGGTTGCCGTCCCGATCACCTGCCTGGCCTCCAGCATCGCGCACGGATCGCTTCATGAGGGGCGTTCCGTCGGCTTCGCTGTCGAGTTTGCGCAAGATGAGACCTTCCCGTAACGCCCACGGGCAGATATCCACCGATTCAATCGACAGCGCTCGCATACTCGCCTCCGCCACCAGCGCACCCGCCACGATCTGCGGCGCCCGCTCGGCGCTCACCCCTTCCAGTTCTGCCCGGTCGGCGGTCGTCATCCTAGAGATGAAAGATATGAGTTGCCTGAGGCCGTTTGCTGTGAGCGTCCTTTTCACCCGCGGTCCGGCGGCCGACGGTGCCGCGCCGGTGAGCCTCGCCAGCGAGCGGAACGTCTTCGACGTCGCCACCGCCAGGTCGGGCGCGCCGGCTTCGAGCACCGTCACGGCGGAATCGGCGAGCTCGGCGTCCAGCCAATCCCGCAGCATGCCGACCCGGCGCCGCCCGGGCGGATCGTCGGGCAGCCACTCGCGGGTCAGCCGGCCGGCGCCCAGCGGCAGCGACAAGGCCACCTCCGGCTCCTCGTCGACCCCGCTGGACATCTCCAGCGAGCCGCCGCCGATGTCGAGGTTGATGATTCGACCGGCGCTCCACCCGTACCAACGGCGCACGGCCAGAAAAGTCAGCCGGGACTCGTCGACCCCGCTCAGCGCCTCCAGCTCGACACCGGTCTCTTTGCGGACGCGGGTGAGCACGTCCTCGGAGTTCACCGCGTCGCGCAGCGCGGAGGTGGCAAACGCCATCAGCTCGGCGCAGCCCGAACTGTCCGCGATCTTGGCGAACTCGTCGATGGTGGAGATCAGCTTCTCCGCGCCCCGCTTGGTGATCTTGCCGGAGCTGTCGATCGACTCGGCCAGCCGCAGCGTCGCCTTCGTCGAACTCATGGGCGTGGGGTGCCCACCACGGTGCGCATCAACCACCAGCAGGTGAACCGTGTTGCTGCCCACGTCGAGGACGCCCAATCGCACGGGAAACAACCTAGTCGGGCGACGATGCGGGCCGCCTCGCGGCCCGCTGAGGAGCACGACAATTTAACCTTGCGGGCGACGATGCGGGCCGCCTCGCGGCCCGCTGAGGAGCACGACAATTTAACCTTGCGGACGACGATGCGGGCCGCCTCGCCGGGCCCCGAGTGTCAGCGGGCCGAACAGCCGGAATCGTCGTCTAACGTGGACCCGTGGCGAATTCTTACCCGGAGCGGGGAAACGAGGTCGAACTGGACTTCGCCCGTGAGTGGGTGGAGTTCTACGACCCGGACAATCCCGAGCACCTGATCGCGGCCGACCTCACCTGGTTGCTGTCCCGCTGGACATGCGTGTTCGGCACGCCCGCCTGCCACGGCACGGTGGCCGGTCGCCCGGATGACGGATGCTGCTCGCACGGGGCATTCCTGTCCGACGACGACGACCGCGCCCGGCTCGACGACGCCGTGCAGCAACTGACCGACGAAGACTGGCAATTCCGCGAAAAGGGCTTGGGCCGCAAGGGATACCTGGAACTCGACGAGCACGACGGACAGCCCCAGTACCGCACCCGTAAACACAAGGACGCCTGCATTTTCCTGAACCGGCCCGGCTTTCCGGGCGGCGTCGGATGCGCGCTGCACAGCAAGGCCCTCAAGCTGGGCGTCGCCCCCCTGACCATGAAGCCCGACGTCTGTTGGCAGTTGCCCATCCGGCGCAGCCAGGAATGGGTGACGCGGCCCGACGGCACCGAGATCCTCAAGACCTGGGTCACCGAATACGATCGGCGCGGCTGGGGCTCCGGGGGCGCCGACCTGCATTGGTATTGCACGGGCGACCCAGGCGCCCATGTCGGGGCCCAGCAGGTCTGGCAGAGCATGGCCGACGAGCTAACCGAGTTGCTCGGCGCGAAGGCCTACGCCGAGCTGGCGGCGATGTGCAAGCGGCGCAGCAAGTTAGGCCTCATCGCGGTGCATCCGGCGACTCGACTCGCCGAGTAGCCTCAGTCCTGTTGTAGGCCAAGACCATTCGCCCCGCACTCGCGTTCAGGTACTCCTCGACCGCGGCCGCGGCCGCGGCCTCGTCGCCCGCCAGCACGGCGTCGGTGATCGCGGCCAGCCCGGCCACCACGGGCGCGGCGTCGTCGTAGGCGGCGGTGAGCTCGTGCTCGCGGCCGCCGAAGGCGTGCTCGACCCAGCGATACAGCAAAGCCAGCGCCCGGTTGCGGCTCAGCTGGATCAGCACCCGGAAGTAGGCCAGGTCGGCGGCTTGGCGCGCCTCCGCGCTGTCGGCCTCCCGGACCGCGGCGAGCGCGCCGCGCAGGGCCTGCGCATCCTCGGCGCCGCCCCGTCGCGCGGCCGACCTCCCGATCAGCGGGCCCAGCGCGGCCCGGATCTCGAACAGCTCCACCAGGAACTCGGGCCCCAGTTTGCGGACCAGCGCCTCGACCACCGCGGGGTGGGTGAGCGCCTGCGGGTCCGCGACCACGTTGCCGCTGCCGTGCCGGGCCTCGACCAGGCCCATCTGCTGCAGCCGGGCCAGCCCCTGCCGCAGCGACGTGCGGTTGACGCCGAGCTGCTCGGCCAGGTCGCGCTCGGGCGGTAAGGCCGAGCCCGGCGGAAACGCGCCGTCGAGGATGGCGTCGGTGATCGACGCGGCGATCTGTTCATCGACGCGTTGGCGATCGAGGGGACGCAGCGGACTTGACTGGTTCATTGGTTCAACCAATATAGTGGACGAACCCATCGGAGGTGAGCAATGGACGAGGACACGCGATCGGCATCGGCGCCACGCTGGCGCGGCGCGGCCGGCCGCCTGGAAGTCTGGTACGCCACGCTGTCGGATCCGACGACGGGCGCGGGGCTGTGGGCGCACTGCGAGACGGTGGCCCCACTCGTTGGCGACGACCCCTACGCGCACGGCTGGGTCACCTGGTTTCCGCCCGACGGCCCGCCCCTCACGGGGCGGTTCGGGCCCGTGCCGACCCGGCCGGCGACCGGCCCGTGGTGGTTCGACGCCGCGGGCGTGCGGGTGGGCGACAAACAGCTCAGCGGGCACGCCGGGTCACTGGCGTGGGATCTGTCCTGGACGGACACCGGCGCTCCGCTCTGGACGTTTCCCCGTGCGGCGTGGGACCGCGAGCTGCTGCCGGGCGCCCAGGTCGTCCTCGCCCCGACCGCCGACTTCACCGGCTCGCTGACCGTGGGCGACGCCGCCGCGCCCATCGAGGGGTGGCGCGGCGGCGTCGCCCACATCTACGGGCACGGCAACGCCAAACGCTGGGGATGGGTGCACGCCGACCTGGGCAACGGCGACGTCATGGAGGTGGTCACCGCGGTCTCGCACAAGCCGGGGCTGCGCAGGCTGGCACCGATGGCGTTCGTTCGGTTCCGTATCGACGGAAAGGATTGGCCCGCAGGGCCTTTACCGTCGCTGCGCATGCGGACGACGCTGGGCCTGCAGCACTGGCAACTGGAGGGACGCATCGGCGGTCGTCGGGTGCTCATCCGGGTCGACCAACCGGCGGAGAAGTGCGTGAGCCTGGGTTACACCGATCCCGACGGCGGCAAGGCGGTGTGCACCAACACCGAACAGGCCGACGTTCACATCGAGATCGACGACCGGCGTTGGTCGGTGCTCGGTCATGCCGAGGTCGGCTTGCGCGGCGCCGAGGCACCCGACCTCAACGAAAGGATTCCGACATGAGTTTTCTCCTCGACCCCCCGCTGCTGTTCGCCGCCGGAGCGCTGATCGAGCGGCAGGTGCCTTCGGATCGTCGCGACGTCGCCGAGGCCGCCACCCTGGGCGTCTTCTTCGGCGGCTCGTTCGGGCTCTACAACAACGTGCCCGGGCTGGGTCTGCTGTGGCGACCCTTCCGCGCCCGCAATGGCCGCGACTTCATGTGGAACAGCGGGGTTTTCAGCGTGCAGACCGAAGAGCTCGACTGGCCCATGCATGCCGCGGCCGGGGCCATTTTCGCCACCTATCCGTTCTTCATCAAGATGGGCCGCCGCTTCGGACGCCTGCTGTGAGCCGTCTCGCCGGCCGGGCGACCGCCGCGTTCGGCACCGCGCTGCTGCCGCAGGAGTGCGGCGGCCCCCACCCGGCTCAGCTGGTCGAGCGCATCGAACGCTATCTCACCCAGTTGCCGGTGACGTCCCGGCTGGGTGTGCGCGCCGGGATGGCATCGGCAGCTGCCGCAAGCTATCTCACCACCGGACGATCATTGTCGCGACTGAGCCCTGACCGGCGCGACCAGGTGCTGCGGCGGGTGGCATCGCTCAGCCCGGAGGCCGGTGCGGCCGTCGAAGCCGTGAAGGCAATCGTGTTGCTGGCCAACGGCGCCGATGCCTACGCACCGGAACTCTTCGCCCGCGCGAACCGGCATGACGTGGCGCGGCCCGATGCGGACCTGGCCGTCACCGTGTCGGCCGACAGCCCGTCCGTCGTCATCGCCGACGCCGTGGTGAT